>NZ_JBGOFY010000017.1:0-102827 GCF_041520885.1 Xanthomonas sp. NCPPB 2922
CACCAGCAGGTCTTCCAGCGGACGCCAGGTCAGGCCGAACTTGGAGTTCAGCGTGTTACCGAAGTTGCTGTAATCGGAGTAACGGGTTGCCGCGTTGAAGGTCAGTTCCTTGGCAAACGCAACATCGCTCAGCAGCGGCACGTTCAACTCAAGGTAGACCTCGTCCAGCGAGTACTGACCCTGCGTGGTCTTGGCACCCAGGCCGGTGCTCTCGCCCGACTGCGCAAATGCGTCCGGAGAGAAGCGACCTTCTTCCTTACGGTGCTCGTAGCCCACCGCGATACCCAGATCGCCAGCCGGCATCTCGACAATCGAACCCGACAGGTTGGCGGTGAAGCTGGTGGTCTTGGTCAGACCGGTGTCGGTGAAGGTCGGGAACAGGAATTCCTGCAGCGCCGGGTCGGCGAGCGAGCCCTGACCTGCAACGTTGTACGGCAGCAGCGGGTTCCACGGACGGCAAGCCGACAGCGAGACCGGGTCAGCAGCGGTACCGCACTGCGCAACGCCTTGGCCGTTGATGAACGACGGACCCAGCGCCTGACGCGACGCAATCAGGCTCATGTCGCCGCGGCTACGCTTGGTGTTCTCGTTGCGGTTCCACAACGCGCCCACGTCCCAATCCCAGGTCTTGCCACCGAGATCGAAGTAACCGCTCAAGGTCGGCGCAAAACGCAGCGTCTTCAGCTGGTTTTCGCTGGCGCGCGGCACTTCCCACAGACGACGACGGAAATCGACGTCCTGGCCGATCGGGTTGAACGCGCTACCGGCTTCCAGCGGCGTACCGAATGCGCCGGACTGATACGGGTAACCCGCGATCTGGCCGTCGGTGGTGCGCTCGTTGTAGGCGATGTCGGCGTTGAAGGTGATCGCGTCGGCAACGTCGTAGTTGACGTTCGCAAACACCGACTTACGCTCGATGCCGGTCTGCACCATCATCTGCTGGTTCGAGTTGGCGTACTCAGCCGGCGTCAGCGGGTGGTAGTCAGCGGGATTGTTCGGGTTGCCGCCGGCATTGAGCGTCTGCCACACCGCGGCATCCGGGTCAGCGCAGTCGACCTGCAGCGGGTTGCACCACGAACCGTTCTGGCTGATCGGGCTCCAGCTGTTCGGGGTCGAGTTGGGACCACGCGAACCGTCGCGGCTGAACCAGCGGTTCTTGGCGAACACCGGATCCTGCTTGGAGTATTCGGCCGACAGCGTCACACCGCCACGCTCGCCCTGCGTACCCACAGTGAAGGAGTACTGGGTGGTATCGCCGTCGCCCTGGCCGAACTGGCCGAACTGCACGCTGGCTTCAGCGCCGTCGAAGCGCTTACGGGTGATCACGTTGACGACACCGGCAATGGCGTCGGAACCGTAGATCGACGAGGCGCCGTCCTTCAGCACTTCGATACGCTCGATCGCTGCCATCGGGATCTGGCTGAGATCCTGCAGGCCGGAGGTCGATGCACCCAGACGCTTGCCGTTCACCAGCACCAACGTACGCTGCGCGCCGAGGTTACGCAGGTCGACGTAGTAACCGCCCACGTCTTCGCCCGACGACAGTGCGTCGGCGCGCGAGATGGCCGGCGAGCCCGCCGAGGTCAGGTTCTGCAGCACGTCGGCGACCGACGTCAGGCCTTGCTTCTCCAGCGCCTGGCGGTCCAGCGTCAGAATCGGCTGCTGGGTTTCGACGTCCGCGCTACGGATGCGCGAGCCGGTGATCTCGATACGGTCCAGCGTGGTGGTCGACTCTTGCGCGGCGGCAAATGCCGGCGTCAACGCGATCGCAATACCGGCGGGCAACAGGCCCAGCCGCACTGCGGAGGTGCGAAGGTTCATCAATCTCTCCAGGGTTCGTTAGTGGCGCGTTAAGCGCCCCTGTGCAAATTACGTTTGCGTGAACGCCGTCGCTTTGCGCGTCACGTTCCGTGGCTTTGCCGAATCTGGCGGATTTGCTGCTTGGTCGCGGTAATGCGAAGCGGAAACGCCGAATCGCGCACGAAATGCACGCGCGAAGCTGCAGCAGTTGTCGAAGCCGCTGGCGGCCGCAACCTCACCGATCATCATCGAGGTATCGCGCAGCAGGTCCGACGCGCGTTCCAGACGCAAGCGTGCCGACAGCGCCTGCGGACTTTCCTCATACAGGCTCTGGAAGGTCTTGGAGACATACCAACTGGAGAAGTTGGTCAGTTGCGCCAGCTCGCTGATGCGCACCACGCGGTCGCTGTTGCCTTCCAGATACAGACGCGCCCGCTGCATCCGCCCGAACACCTGACGGCGACGGCTACGCGAGCGGCCCGGGCAGCGCTGTTCCTGTTCGACGAATTCGCGCTGCATGCCGGCCAGATGCAGCAGCAGCGGCCGGGCCGAAGCGCTACCGCTCTGTGCGGCGGCATTGCGCCACAGCCGCAATGCAATGCGCAGGTCGCTGCGCGCAAGATGGCTGCGGCCGGGATACAACGTGGCGTCGGTCAGCTCGGCCAGCGACTGCAGGCTGCCACCATCCAGGCTGACGCCGACGCAGACGGCACTGCGGTCGGCCTGCACCGTGGGATGGGAATCCTTGTCGAAGGCGATCCAGTCACCTGCATGCAGGCGGAAACGGCCTTCCTTGGCTTCCACCCAGGAACGGCCGCGCAGCTGCACCCACAACGTAAAGGTCGCCGCCACCGTGCGCAGGCTGCCGAGCCGCGCAACTGCCAGACAAGTGGTCGGCGTGTGCTCGCCAGCACCGTCGATGGAAAGTGCAACGCCACGATCGGCAGTGATGACCTGTTGCATGCTGGCAGCCCGCTGTACAAAAGAGCGCACAGTGTTTTGCCGAATCTGGCGGCAGTCAGGATGTTTTGCCGAAGGTGTCCCGAAATAGCCACGAAGAGATTCCGAAGAATTTACGAAGCCTATTTGTTCAATTTGAACAACAGGTTGGAGACGATGCCGAGCGAGGTGACAGGTGTTGCGGGTAGCGGCATGAAGGCAATGGCGCTGCCATCTTCCTCAGCGAGCGACACATACATCGCGCCACTGCGCTGATCGATGCTGAAGCCATTGATGGCGGTGTACTTGGCAACATCCATGCACTGGCCCTGCTGCCCACTGCGCAGTTCACTGTCATGCGTGGAGCACGCGTCCGTGGACGACAGGTAATGCACCTGTGCATGCGCACCCGGCGCCCAACTGCGGTAACGCCAGCGCGAAGGCTGCGTGCGATCGATCGGCTGCAAGGTGTCGGCGGCCAGCGACGGCGCGATGCGCCACAGTCCGCCAGTGGACAAGCGCGTGAACAACACCTCGCCTGAGGCGCGGTCCAGACGCAGCTGCGAGACATCAGGCAAGACGCTCAGCATGCGCCAGGGTTGCGTGCGGCGGTCATAGACGGTGGCGGAGGTTCGCCCGTCGTCCGAAGCCGCAACCACCAGCAGTTGATTGGGGTCTGGCAGATAGATCGCCTGCAAAGGACGCGTCTGCGGCACCGCCAGCCGCGTGACCTTGCCGTTGTTAGGGGTGACTTCGTAGATGCCACGGTGGCCGGTCGCGTCGGTGCCGGTCACCAGCGCGTGCTGCGAATCGGCCGACCAATCCGCGGCCTGCCGGCTGTCCGGGCGCAATCCTTCAAGCAGACGTACCGAGCCGGGCTTGGTGACATCGCCCCACCACAGGCCATAGGCACCGGAACGATTGGAGGTGAACAACAGTTGCTGGCCATCCGGTGCAATCATCGGTTGGTCGTCGCGGCCGTTGGACGGAAACAGACGACGTCGCAGGTAACCGCCGTTCATGGGGTCGCGGACCACCTGATACAGGCCAAACTGTGGCTTGCGCTGCACGAACACCGCGTGCGTGCCGGCCACATCCGGTGCCTGTGCGTCGTCCACGCCAAGATCGTGCAGGCTACGGTCGTGCAACTCCAGCCGGTACAGCCGCGCTTCGCTATCCACGCGCCGCCCGAAGATCACCCCACTGCTGTCCGGCAGCCAGCTCCAGCCGCGGATCTCGGCAATGTCGTCGGTCAACCGTTCCGGGGTGCCCCCCTGCGCAGGCATGCGCCACAGGTCGCCCATCTGCGGGTTACGCATGAACACGATCCACGCACCGTCGGGTGAATACCGCGGCATGTAATCGAAGTCGTCCGGGTGCGCGCTGTACGCCAGCGTCTGCCATTGCCCGGTTTCAAGCTCCAGGCGACGGATGCGCCGCGCGCCATTGGCACCGGTCATGGTGCCGAACAACAAGGCGCGCCCGTCCGGCGACCAGCTGAAACTCAGCATGTCCGCGCCATCGCACCGCACAACCTCGTGGGCCGCGGCCTGGCCGTTGGCGGCGGCAATCATGATGCGGCAGCTGCCATCTGCGCCATCACGCTCGAATGCGATCGCGCGGCCATCCGGCGACCACGCCGGAAGCCGGTCGGCCGCCCCGGGGCCCGGAGTGTCGAGCACGCGCGGATACGCGTTATTGGTGGTCTTGACCAGGATCGAAGTCCCGGGGCGGTCGTTGACCAGGGACGCGTACGCCACCATGGCGCCGTCCGGCGACAGGCTGGGCGTGAGGTCGAAGCCGCCACCGGCGGTGATCACCTGGTACGGGCGCTTGGGGCTGCCCACTACCGTGCCGACCGACACTGCGCCGGTGCTGGATGCATGCTGCCACAAGGTTTTTGCCGCCAACCCCAACACCACCAGCAAGGCGACGCAGGCTAATGCCAGCGCCACGCCACGGCGCCGGGCACGTGGCAGCTGAGCGCTCGCAGCGGGCTGTGCCGGGCTCGCATCAATAGCGCTACCGATCAGCACGTGTGCGCTGGCGCTGTCTTCCCTCTGCGCGTTGCCGTTCGCACTTGCCTGTGACTGCGCAGAGTCCGTGGGCGCCGCATTTGCACCAGCACGGTCAACGGTCTCCGGCGTCTCCCACGTCACTGGCGCCAGCAAGCGGTACCCGGTCTTTGCGATGGTCTCGATATGCGCGGAGCGTACGCTGCCATCGCTGGCAAGCGCCTTGCGCACCTGGGTAATGGCCTGCGTCACCACATCGTTGGTCGGCAGCGTGTCCGGCCAGACCTCGGCCAGCAGCTGCTCGCGCGTCACCACCTGCCCCTGCTGCCGGGCAAGCGCCAGCAACACTGACAACGCCTTGGGCGCCAGTCGCGGGGTGCGCTTTGCACCGGGAACATGCACTTCGCGCGAGGCCACATCGACCGTGCAGACACCGACGCGCAGCCGGCCCATGGACGATGAAGGGATGGAGGAAGAACTCATGGGCAACAAAGACACACACGCCGGCAAGGACAACAAGACCAATCACGCACACTGCGCGAGACGCCAAATTCAGCAAAGCACGACAACCAACTGTGTCATGCATCCAATTGGTGCAAATTTTACGCTATGCACCGTTGCTTCCTATGACAGGCGGCGACGTCAGGCTCTCTCTCTCGCCGAAGAATTCAAACAATTACGACGTACCCTTCGCGCCTCTGGCGCGATTTTTTTATCTGCGATTCAGCTAGACGCGTCGAATTTGCTTGGATTTCGTGCCTCGACGCGAAAAATTTTTCCGACGGCACTTGCGATGCAAGCGCCAATATGTACAGTTCAAAACTGAACTTTTCTTAAGCGGCCACAGCAATCCGCTGCAGCCGCGTGCCCGCTCCCGCGGTTACGACGCCCGATACACCTGTGCGCCCTGTGCCACAAATTCTCCAGACTTCTCCTGCATGCCCGCCTCCAGCGCATGGTCCTCGCTGATGCCGTGCTCAGCCGCGTAGTCGCGCACATCCTGGGTAATCTTCATCGAACAGAAGTGCGGGCCGCACATCGAGCAGAAGTGCGCCAGCTTGTGGGCGTCCTTGGGCAGGGTCTCGTCGTGGAACTCCTTGGCTTTCTCCGGATCCAGACCGAGATGGAACTGGTCGTCCCAGCGGAACTCGAAGCGCGCCTTGCTCAAGGCGTTGTCACGCACCTGCGCACCGGGATGGCCCTTGGCGAGGTCGGCCGCATGCGCGGCGATCTTGTAGGCCATGATCCCATCGCGCACATCCTGGCGCTTGGGCAGGCCCAGGTGTTCCTTGGGGGTGACATAGCAGAGCATGGCGGTGCCGAACCAGCCGATCATCGCCGCACCGATGGCGCTTGTGATGTGATCGTAACCGGGTGCGATATCGGTGGTGAGCGGGCCCAGCGTATAGAACGGCGCCTCGCCGCACTCGCGCAGTTGCTTGTCCATGTTCTCCTTGATCAGCTGCATCGGCACATGGCCTGGCCCTTCGATCATGGTCTGCACGTCGTGCTTCCAGGCGAGCTTGGTCAACTCGCCAAGCGTCTCCAGCTCACCGAACTGGGCCGCGTCGTTGGCATCGGCAATGCAGCCCGGGCGCAAGCCATCGCCCAGCGAAAATGCCACGTCGTAGGCCTTCATGATTTCGCAGATGTCTTCGAAGTGCGTGTAGAGAAAGTTTTCCTTGTGATGTGCCAGACACCACTTCGCCAGGATCGAACCGCCACGCGACACGATGCCGGTGACACGCCGGGCCGTGAGCGGGACATAACGCAGCAGCACGCCCGCGTGGATGGTGAAGTAGTCCACACCCTGCTCGGCCTGCTCGATCAAGGTGTCGCGAAAGATCTCCCAGGTGAGCTCTTCCGCACGGCCGTCGACCTTTTCCAGTGCCTGGTAAATCGGCACGGTGCCGATCGGTACCGGCGAATTGCGAATGATCCACTCACGCGTCTCATGGATGTGCTTGCCGGTCGACAGGTCCATCACCGTGTCGCCGCCCCAACGGATCGACCACACCAGTTTTTCCACCTCTTCGGCAATGCCAGACGACACCGCACTGTTGCCGATGTTGGCGTTGATCTTGGTCAGGAAGTTGCGGCCGATGATCATCGGCTCGCTTTCCGGATGGTTGATGTTATTGGGCAAAATTGCACGGCCGCGCGCGATCTCCTCGCGTACGAACTCCGGGGTGATGCGCTGCTGGATTGCCGCACCGAAGGCTTCGCCCGGGTGCTGCTTGCGCAACACCGCATCGGTGACCGCTTCCAGCCGCTGGTTTTCGCGAATGGCAACGAACTCCATCTCCGGGGTGATGATGCCGCGGCGCGCGTAATGCATCTGCGTCACATTGGCACCGCTGCGCGCCACGCGTGGCAACCGTCGCGACGGGAAGCGCACTGCATCCAGCCGCGCATCATGCTCGCGACCACGACCGAAGCTGGAACTCAGTGCGTCCAGTGGCAGCGTGTCGCCACGTTCGGCAATCCAGTCGGCACGCAACGGCGCAAGGCCGGCAGCGAGATCGATCGCCGCCTGCGGATCGGTGTAGGGGCCGGAGGTGTCGTAGACACTCAGTGGCGGGTTGTCCTGCCCGCCGAACAGCGTCGGCGTGCGGGTCAGCACGATCTCGCGCATCGGCACCTGAAGATCTGCACGCGAGCCTTGCACGAAGATCTTGCGGGAACCGGGAATCGGCTGGGTCACAGCTGCCGAGAGCGTCTGGGTCTGTTGCAGCAAAACGGTGGGCGCGGCATTCATTGGCGTTCGTCCTGTGTGCTGAGAAGCCAGCACCAAGGGTGCTGGCGCTGCGAGGGGTCGCAGTGCGGACGAAGCGGCGGCGCTCAATGGCGCATACCCGTGCAGGCACGGAGCAGCGCATCTAACGAAGCTTCCCTACGCCGGTATGAGCCGGATCAGGTTCGAAGGGACTATCTCAACCGCAGCAGTGCTGTGGTACCCCCACTTCGGCGGCGATTAAACCACATCGCCGCACGGGCGACATGTGTCTGCGGCGGTCATCACGCGCGGCCCTGCTGCTGGATGACACCGGCAACTAGCACCACGTCGCCACCGTCACCTTCAATGCCATGCAGGTCCTGCCAGTGCCGTGGAACACCACCGCGGGCGTGGACGTCAACAACCTGTTCGATCGCGACTCGCCGGCGGTGCTCAGCGCCGTTACAAACTCGCTCGACTCAGCGTCCGTCTTCCCGGCCATTAACGCTGCCCGCACTACACCCAGCGCTTCTGATCGGACGGGCCGCATGACGCAGCTGGAACGCTGCGTGTCTCTCGCAAAGCCGCCGCGTTCATGCCACGGCCGACAAGCGACGCGCATCGTGCAATGCAACACGCAATCGACGGCATCCACCGGCATTTGCACGGCACGCCATAGCGCTAGCCTGCCCGCATTACAACAAGAAACCAGCTCTCTCTCCCTGCCGCCGATCTTCGGTGGCTTTTTTTTGCCGTCCTACTTGTCACCACCCGGCTCGCTTAGCTATCGTTCAGCAAACAGGGGATGGATGACGCAAATGCAGGGAACGCAGAGGTGTGCCTGGGCGGCAGCAATGCTGTTGATGTGGATGGGCGGTCAGGCGTGGGCCGAGCCCGTGCCGCCGGCGGAGGCCTTCGTCGAGTCCGGCCCGATTTCCTCGCCATCGATGTCGCCGGACGGGAAACATCTGGCGGTGAGCGCCGATCTCGGCGAAGGCAGCTACGCCTTGGTGGTCTACCGGATTGCGGACATGCAATCCACCACCATGCTGCGCCTGCCGCGTTATGAGCTGCCGGTGCGGATTGCCTGGGTCAGTGACAGGCGGCTGGTCATCGGCAAGGGCCGCAAGCTCGGCTCGCTGGAAGAACCGCTGCCGATGGGCGAAATCATTGCCACCGATCTGGATGGCAGCAACCAGCGCTATGTCTACGGCTACCTGCAGAGCACCCGCAATGCCGGCCTGGAGCGCGGCTTCGGCTATATCGAAGGGTTGCCGGCCCATCCCAACGGCCACTTCTACATGCGTCGCCTGTCGCTGGATTCGCGCCACTCGATGCTCTACGACGTCGACACCACGACCACCACGCATCGGCTGATGGCCGACATCGGCGTGCCCGGCCTGCGCTTCGTGCTCGACAATGCCGGTGTCGCGCAGTACGCCTACGGCACCGATGACAACGACAATTCACTGTTGTACCGCCGTAACGGCAACGGTTGGGCAGCCCTGCAACAGGTGCAGGCAAGCTGGCGCCCATTCGCATTTGCCAGCCAGCCGGGCCGCGTGTACGGCTGGTACAACGACGCCGGTGGGCCTGCAGCGCTGGTGTCCAGCACGCTCGATGGCCAGCAACGCAGCGTGCTTGCAGCGGACCCGTTCTACACCGTGGACGACTTGCAGTGGGGGCCAATGCCGCAACCGCCGTTTGCGGCCAGGCTCGGGCCGGGAAAGCCGAAACTGCAGTACCTCGACGACAGCGCCGAAGCGCGACTGCACCGCAGCCTGAGTGAAACGCTGGCCGGCCAGTACGTGGATTTCATCAATTTCACCGAAGACGGCAACGGCCTCTTGCTGCACGCCTACAGCGATCGCAATGCCGGAGACTGGTACATCTTCAACCGCACGAGCAATACCCTCAAATTGGTCGTCAAGGCGCGCAACGCGCTGCAGCCGGCGCAGATGAGCGAACGGCGCATGGTGACCTTCCAGGCACGCGATGGTTTGACCCTGGACGGTGTGCTGACCGTACCGAACACTGCCGCCAAGGGCACGCCGTTGTCGATGATCCTGCTGCCGCACGGCGGCCCGCATGCCGACGGCGATGGCTGGGCGTTCGATACCGACGCGCAGTTCCTGGCCAGCCGCGGCTATCTGGTGTTGCAGGTCAACTACCGTGGCGGCCACGGCCGCGGCCACAACTTCGAGCGCGCCGGCTACCGGCAGTGGGGCGAACGCATCCAGGACGATCTGGTCGACGGCGTGCGCTGGGCGGTTGCGCAGGGGCTGGCCGATCAGTCACGCATCTGCAGCTACGGCGCCAGCTTTGGTGCGTATGCAGCGATGATGGTGCAGGTCAAGGCGCCAGAATTGTTCCGCTGCGCAGTTGGCCTGGCCGGCATCTACGATTTGCAGATGATGTACAGCAAGGGCGACATCAACCGCAGCGACTACGGCATCAATTATCTGGAACGCGCCATCGGCCGTGACGCCGCCGATCTTGCGGCGCATTCGCCGGTGAGCCTGGCCGACCGCATCAAGGTCCCGGTGTTGCTGGTACACGGCGAAGAAGACGAGCGTGCACCATTCGCGCAGGCCAAGAGCTTGCGTGCAGCATTGACGCGCAGTGGCAATGCACCGCAGTGGATGGCCGTCCCAAAAGAAGGGCACGGTTTCTACAAGGACGCCAATCAGATTGCCTTCTATCGCACGCTGGAACGTTTCCTTGCCGAGCAGCTGGGCAACGCCGCGCCTGCATCGCCCGCCAGCACGGCCTCTGCCGCGCCGCAGTAAGCGCGGTTGCAGTTACTCCAGCGTATAGCCCACGCGCAGGCCGCCCCAGTGCTTGCGGCCGACGAAGATCGGCGCGGACAGGTCGAACATGATCTGCCCGGTGTCGCGGCGATAGACCTGCAGGCGGTACGGGTCGGTATGCGCGCCGACACTGCGGCCGACACGGTCGGTGAACTTGCGCTTGGTGCGGTTGCCGACCAGGTCGCGTTTGGCATCGCCGGTCAGCGGCTGGGTGAAGCGCAGGTTGTGGGTGGGCACATAGCCGTCGGGATTGGCACAGATCGCAAAGACGATCCACGCGTGCGCATCCAGTAACGGTTCCTGCAAGGCAGGCAGAATCTGATCACAGACGCCATCGAACGCCGTACTGAACTTGGCCGGCTCCACGCCGGGAATAGGCGTGTAGGTACGCGCAAACAAGGCCGCTTCGTCGATCTGGCCGCGCGCGATAGCCTGCGCCAACGCGGTGCCGATGCGCCCGGCGGTGGCCACCGCCAGTTCCTTGACCCGCGCATGCCGTGGCACCTGCAACGGATCGGCCGGCAGCCGGAACAGGCCCACGCAGTCGCGCAGCGTTTCGGTGCCGCGCTCCAGCGCTTCGCTACGTTCGGCCACATGCGCGGCATGCTGCAGATTGCTGCGCCCCAGCGCCACCACGCCATCCACGGCGCTTTCGATGCCACGGATCTCGCCGTCCTGCGCCTGGATGCGACCGGCCACTGCGGTCATCGCGCCACTGGCACGCCCGAGCAGGCCGGTGATGCCGTCGAGCACGGCTTCGGTGCCGCGCGCGGAAGCGGCGCCTTCGCCGATGGCTGCGCTGGTTTCGGCCAGGATTGCGCGCACATCGCGCGCAGCCGCCGCAGCGCGTTCGGCCAAGCGGCGGATTTCGGTGGCGACCACCGCAAAGCCGCGTCCGGCATCGCCGGCGTGTGCGGCTTCGATGCTCGCGTTGATGGAAAGGATGTTGGTCTGGAAGGCGACCGAGTCGATGACTTCGATGACCTCGCCCGCGCGTGCGGCGCGCCGTTCCACTTCCTGCATCGCCTGGCCCAGCGCACGCGCCGCGGCCATGCCCTGGCGCGCGCTTTCATCCGCGCTACCGGCCAGCGTGATCACCTGCGCCAGCTCGGCGTTGACGTCATGCAGGTTGGTCGCCAGCCGTTCCACTGCGATGCGCGCACCATCGAGCGCTTCGGTCTGCGCCTGCGACTGGCGCACCATTTCGTCGTTCTCGGCCACCAGCGGCGGCACTTCGGCGGCGATCTGTACCGACAAGGCCACCGCCTGGCGGATCGCTTCGGCCAGATTGCCGAAACCCGCCTGTAGCCGGCGGCCCATCTCGGTTTCGGCCAGGCCAGCAGGAAGCAACAGTTCCAGCTCGCAGCCGGCCAGCGCCTGCGCGGTGCGTTCGAGCACCGTGCGGTCCTCGTGCTCGGCCTGCAGGCGGGCCACCAGCGGTTGCAGCAGTGGCGAGATCGGCACCGGGCGGCTGTCTTCGGCCAGACGTGTGGCCTCGCGCAGCAAGGTGGCGGTTTCCACGTGCGGCAAGGACAGCAGCCACCCGCCATGCACGCGGTCGCGCGTGTAGCGCACGCGGCGCGCCGGGTCATCGCCCGGAGCGGCCCACACGCCTTCTTCGCCGACCAGATCGGCTGCGTTCAAGCCCCACAGCAGCGTGGCGGGCGCGCCCTGCAGCTCGGCGGCGGTGATGCCCAGCACATCGAGCCCGGCGCGATTGCAGGCCACCAGGCACGCCTCGGCCGAAAGCCGCAACAAGGCGACCGGTGCATCGGGAAGCAGTGCTGCCTGCGCATGCGCCGGCAGATCGGACTGTTGCATCGAATTCATGGGATTCCTCCGAATCCATCGAACACGTTAGCGGCGCGCGCGGCGTGGAATTGAGCGCGCATCATCGCGTGCAGCCGCTCAGTAACCGGCGGCCTGCCCGTCCTTGCGGCTCTCCGAGGCGCCGTAATAGACGCCGCTGGCCGGGTCGCGCGCAATCGCCTGGTAGCCACCATAAGGTCCGTCGGCAAAGATCACCCGGTGACCTTTGCGCATCAGCCCGCGGATGGTGTCGTAGGAGAAGCCAGTCTCCAGATTGACTTCGCCGCCATCGCTCATCGCCGTGGCCTGGCCGGTGGGCTCGGTGGAGCCTTCATGCTGGATGCGCGGTGCATCGCCGGCTTCCTGCAGATTCATATGGAAATCCACCAGGTTCATGACGATCTGCACATGACCCTGCGGCTGCATCGCCCCGCCCATCACGCCAAAGCTCAGCCACGGCTTACCGTCCTTGGTGACGAACGCCGGGATGATGGTCTGGAACGGGCGCTTGCCCGGAGCGTAGCCGTTGGGGTGGCCCTTCTTCAGCACGAACATCTCGCCGCGATCCTGCAGGATGAAGCCCAGTCCCGGCGGCGCCCCGCTGCCCATGCCACGGTAGTTGGACTGGATCAGCGAAACCATCATTCCGTCGGCATCGGCCACGGTCATGTAGATGGTATCGCCCTCCTCCAGCTGCTTGGGCGTGCCTGGCTGCGCTTCCTTCAAGGCCTTATCCATCGAGATCAGCGCGCGGCGCTGCGCGGCATAGTCTTTGGAAATCAGCTTGGCCAGCGGCGCCGGCTGGAAGGCCGGGTCGGCATAGAAGCGTGCGCGGTCGGCAAAGGCCAGCTTCTTGGCCTCGGTGAACAGGTGCACATGCTCGGTCGAGCCGAAGCCGATCTTGGAAAAATCGTAGCCTTCCAGGATATTGAGCATCTGCAACGCCGCGATGCCCTGGCTGTTGGGCGGCAGTTCCCACACGTCATAGCCGCGGTAATTGGTGCTGACCGGCTCGACCCATTCGCCCTGGTGGCTGGCCAGATCCTCATAGCTCAGAAAGCCGCCATTGGCCTTGAAGTAGGCACCGATGGTGCGCGCGATCTCGCCCTTATAGAACGCGTCGCGCCCGCCATCGGCGATCTGCTGCAAGGTATTGGCCAGGTTCGGGTTCTTCCACAGTTCGCCCTTGCGCGGGGCATGCCCGTCGATGGTGAACTGCTCCTTGAAGCCGGGGTACTGCGACAACCGCGGCACGGAGCGGTCCCAGTAATAGGCGATCGTTTCGGCAACCGGGTGCCCCTCACGCGCGTAGCGGATCGCCGGCGCCAGGTCCTGCGCCATCGGCTTGTGACCGAAACGCCCGTGCAACGCGAACCAGCCGTCCACCGCGCCCGGCACCGACACCGGCAGCGGCCCGGTCGGCGGAATGTCCTTCAACCCCCGGCGCTGAAACTCGGCCAAGGTGAGCGACTTCGGCGAGCGGCCCGATCCGTTGTAGCCGTAGAGCTTGTTGGTCTTGGGGTCCCACACGATCGCGAACAGATCCCCGCCCACCCCGTTGCCGGTCGGCTCCATCAGGCCCAGTGCGGCATTGGCAGCGATCGCCGCATCCACCGCCGAACCGCCGTCCTTCATCACATCCAACGCGATCTGCGTGGCCAGCGGTTGCGAGGTCGCGGCCATGGCATGCGGGGCGATCACTTCCGAGCGGGTGGCGAAAGGTTGCCCGGTGATGCGGTCGGCCGCACCAGACGGTGGCGCGAGCAACGCCAGAGCAGACACCAACAAGGCAGGTACGCAACGCATGGCAAGAGCCCCCAGGAGCACATCAATGATGAGTTGCCAACGATACCAGTGCACCAGCGCGCCACGTCCAAACCGCCGCAACCGATCGCAGAAGTCGCGCAATTGGTGACGCCGGTTGCAGCCACGCACCGCGCGTCGCTGCGGTTTCAGCGGTAACCATGCTGTTGTGGCGGGGCTTTGCGCGCGCCACTTCGTACGATGACCGAAGTTTCAGCCGCAAGGGTTGACACCCCCGCAGCGGCGGTGGTTATCTCAGATCCATGCCGCAACGCACCGCCACCTTGGACGCTTCACTGCCCGCGCCCATCGGCGCGCCGGCGTCGCTTCTCGTGCTCGTACTTATTACCTCGCCAACCGGTGCGGGACGAGACTTCGTGTAGGCAACAGACACACAAGGCTTCGATCAGACCCCGCACCGGCAACGGCGCGGGGTTTCGCGTTTCAGGGACCACCAAAAGTTTCGAATGACATGAACAACGCCATCTCCACCACCGCAGAGTGCGTCACAAATGCCGCAACACGCGGCGCGGTGCATTCCTGCATGGACGACGCCGTTGTGATTCCCCGCTTTGTTCGGCCAGTACGTATCTCCACTGCCGGCTGATTCCTTTCCCACTGCCCACACCGCAAGGATTTTCAATGAGCAACGACACCCAACCGACCATCGCGATCATCGGCTACGGCAGCCAGGGCCGCGCGCATGCGCTGAACCTGCGCGATTCCGGCTTCGACGTCACCGTTGGCCTGCGCCCCGGTGGCCCGACCGAAGCCAAGGCCCAGGCCGATGGCTTCACCGTCGTTGCGCCGGCCGAAGCGGTAAAGACCGCTGATCTGGTCGCGGTGCTGACCCCGGACATGGTGCAGAAGAAGCTCTACGAAGAGGTCATTGCGCCGAACATGAAGCAGGGCGCCTGCCTGCTGTTTGCGCACGGGTTGAACGTGCATTTCGACATGATCAAGCCGCGCGCGGATCTGGACGTGGTGCTGGTCGCGCCGAAGGGCCCGGGCGCACTGGTACGTCGCGAATATGAAATCGGCCGCGGCGTGCCGTGCATCTATGCGGTCTACCAGGACACCAGTGGCAAGGCCGAGCAGTTCGCGCTCACCTACGCCGGCGGCCTGGGCGGCGCGCGCGCCAACATCATCAAGACCACCTTCAAGGAAGAGACCGAAACCGATCTGTTCGGCGAGCAGGCGGTGCTGTGCGGTGGTGCGTCCTCGCTGGTGCAGGCCGGTTTCGAAGTGCTGGTGGAAGCTGGTTATCAGCCGGAAATCGCCTATTACGAAGTGCTGCACGAACTGAAGCTGATCGTGGACCTGTTCTACGAAGGCGGAATCACGCGCATGCTGGAGTTCGTCTCCGAAACCGCGCAGTACGGCGACTACGTCAGCGGCCCGCGCGTCATCGATGCCAGCACCAAGGCACGCATGAAAGATGTGCTGACCGACATCCAGAACGGCACCTTCACCAAGAACTGGGTGGCCGAATACGAAGCCGGCCTGCCGAACTACACCAAGTTCAAGCAGGCCGATCTGGAGCACCCGATCGAAGAAGTGGGCAAGAAATTGCGCGCCAAGATGGTATGGCTCAATGGTGAGCAGCAGGCCACCGCTACACCTGCCAAGCAACAAGCGGCGTAACGCCGCCGCCTCCCCCACCGTTTAACCGAAAGGTCCGCACAACGCATGAACACCTCCGCACACAGCAAGCCCCGCAATGGCGCGCGCTGGCTGACGCAGGCCCTGGAAGCCGAGGGCGTGGAAACGCTGTTCGGCTATCCGGGCGGCACCATCATGCCGTTCTACGACGCCCTGGTGGATTCCAAGCTCAAGCACATCCTGGTGCGTCACGAACAAGGTGCCGCATTGGCGGCCAACGGGTTCGCCCGTGCCAGTGGCCGTGTCGGCGTGTGCGTGGCCACCTCCGGCCCGGGCGCGTCCAACCTGGTCACCGGCATTGCCGACGCCATGCTCGACTCGGTGCCGATGGTGTGCCTGACCGGCCAGGTCGCCACGCCGTTGCTGGGCACCGATGCGTTCCAGGAACTGGACGTGTTCGGCATGACCATGCCGATCGTCAAGCACAGCTTTCTGGTGCGCAGCGTGGATGAGTTGTCGGAGATGGTGCGCGAGGCGTTTCGGATTGCACGCGAAGGGCGTCCCGGGCCGGTGCTGATCGACCTGCCCAAGGACGTGCAGATTGCCGATGCCTCGCATCTGCCCGACCACGTGCCGGCGCAGGTGCTGCCTCCGCCGGCGCCGCAGGACGCCAAATTGGCCGAAGCGTTGGCGGCGATCGCCAGCGCCGAACGCCCGGTGGTCTACGGCGGTGGCGGCATTGCGCTGGCGGGTGCGGTGGAGGCTTTCCGCCGCTTCGTGGAAGCCACCGGCATGCCGACCGCGCTGACCTTGCGCGGCCTGGGCGCCTTGCCGCACGCCCATCCGGACTACCTGGGCATGTTGGGCATGCATGGCACGCGCGCGGCGAACATGGCCATCCAGGAATGCGATCTGCTGGTGGTGGTCGGCGCCCGGTTCGACGACCGCGCCACCGGCAAACTGAGCGAATTTGCACCATTTGCGCGCGTCATCCACCTGGATGCCGACGCGTATGAAATTTCCAAGCTGCGCACCGCCGATGTGGCGGTGCCCGGCGATGTAGCCACCAGCCTGAAGGCGTTGAGCGCGGCACGTGCCAATTGCCAGGCCTGGCGCACGCGGTGTTTTGCCAACCGTGAAAAGTTCGGCGCGCGCTATGACGCACCGGGCACCGATATCTACGCACCGGCACTGCTGAAGCGCCTGAGCGAAGTGGCCCCGGCCGACACCATCATTGCCTGCGATGTCGGCCAGCATCAGATGTGGGTTGCCCAGCATTGCCGCTTCAACCACCCACGCAACCATCTCACCAGCGGCGCGCTCGGCACCATGGGCTTCGGCCTGCCGGCGGCGATGGGCGCGCAGTTCGCCTGCCCGGACCGCACCGTGGTGCTGGTCTCCGGCGATGGCAGCTTCATGATGAATGTGCAGGAACTGGTGACGATTGCGCGTTGCAAGTTGCCGGTGAAGATCGTGCTGCTGGATAACAGCTCGCTGGGCATGGTGCGGCAGTGGCAGGAACTGTTCTTCGCCGAGCGCTACAGCGAGATCGACCTCTCCGACAACCCGGATTTCGCCGCATTGGCGCAGGTATTCGGGATCCCGGCCAAGCGCATCATTGCGCGCGGCGATGTGGACGCCGCGCTGGCCGAGTTGCTGGCGCAGCCCGGCCCGGGCCTGCTGCATGTGGCCATCGATGCACGCGCCAACGTGTGGCCGCTGGTGCCGCCCAACAACGCCAACAGCACCATGCTGGACAGCAATCCCGCACATGCGGCCAAGGAGACCCCTCATGCGTTACCGGCTTGATCTGGTGCTGAAGCCGGCCGAAGGCGCGCTGGTGCGCGTGATCGGCATGACCGAACGGCGTGGCTTCCGCCCGTGCGCCATCCAGGGCGCCGCCGCGCCGGACGATGCCGGCCGCTGGCATCTGCAACTGGACGTGGACAGCACGCGCCCGCCGGAAACGCTGCGCCTGCAGTTGGAAAAAGTGTACGACTGCGAGTCGGTGGCGATCACGGCCTTGGACTCGGTGGAGGCGGCCGCATGAGCCTGCAGACCTCGCGGGATGACCAGATGGCTGTTCGGAGGTGTCTTCTTCCGGATCGGCCGCGCGCGTGCCGCAATGCCTGATTCCGGCCGCCCGACCACGCAGGAGCCAGACGTAGGCGAGGTCGCCGTCAGCGTGGCCGACGTGCTGGCCGCGCAGGCACGCCTGCGCAAGTACCTATCGCCCACACCACTGCATTACGCCGAACGCTTCGGCGTGTGGCTGAAGCTGGAAAATCTGCAGCGCACCGGCTCCTACAAGGTACGTGGCGCATTGAATGCGCTGCTGGCCGGACTGGAGCGCGGCGATGAGCGCCCGGTCATCTGCGCCTCGGCCGGCAACCATGCTCAGGGCGTGGCGTGGTCGGCGTATCGGTTGGGCGTGCAGGCCATCACGGTGATGCCGCACGGTGCGCCGCAGACCAAGATCGCCGGCGTGGCCCACTGGGGCGCCACGGTGCGCCAGCACGGCAACAGTTACGACGAAGCCTTCGCCTTTGCGCGCGAGCTGGCCGACCAGAACGGCTATCGCTTTCTGTCTGCGTTCGACGACCCGGATGTGATCGCCGGACAAGGCACGGTGGGTATCGAGTTGGCCGCGCATGCACCGGATGTGGTGATCGTGCCGATCGGCGGCGGTGGCCTGGCCTCCGGCGTGGCGTTGGCGCTGAAGTCGCAGGGCGTACGCATCGTGGGCGCGCAGGTGGAAGGCGTGGACTCCATGGCCCGCGCCGTGCGCGGCGACCTGCGCGAAATCACCCCGGTCGCCACCCTGGCCGATGGCGTGAAGGTCAAGATTCCCGGCTTCCTGACCCGTCGTCTGTGCTCGAGCCTGCTCGACGACGTGGTGATCGTGCGTGAGGCCGAATTGCGCGAGACGCTGGTGCGTCTGGCACTGGAAGAACACGTCATTGCCGAAGGCGCCGGCGCACTCGCGCTGGCCGCCGGTCGCCGTGTTTCCGGCAAACGTAAATGTGCGGTGGTCTCTGGCGGTAATATCGACGCGACTGTCCTGGCCACCCTGTTATCCGAGGTGCGGCCGCGTCCGCCACGCAAGCCGCGCCGTCGCAATACCGAGCGGCTCCGCAACGAACGCAGCACCAAAGCATCACCGCCATCCATTGCTATTCCCCGCCCATCCGCAGTCGCATCAACGCCTGTCACCGCCATCGCAGTAGAGGAGTCTTCCTGGTGAACACGACCGTATCCAACCAGACCCCGCATATCCGAATTTTCGACACCACCCTGCGCGACGGCGAGCAATCCCCCGGCTGCAGCATGACGCCCCAACAAAAGCTGGTCATGGCGCGCGCGCTGGACGCGCTTGGCGTGGACATCATCGAAACCGGTTTCCCGGCCAGCTCGTATTCCGACCGCGAAGCGGTGGCGATGATGGGCCGCGAATTGCGCCGCCCCACCCTGGCGGTGCTGTCGCGCTGCCTGCAGGCCGATATCGAGATCTCTGCCCGTGCACTGGAAGCGGCCGCCAACCCACGCCTGCATGTGTTCCTGTCCACCAGCCCGCTGCACCGCGAGCACAAGCTGCGCATGAGCCGCGAGCAGGTGCTGGAATCGGTGCACAAGCACGTGACGCTGGCACGCGGCTACATCGACGACATCGAATTCTCGGCTGAAGATGCCACGCGCACCGAAGAAGATTTCCTGGCCGAAGTGACACGCGTGGCCATCGCCGCCGGTGCGACCACGATCAACCTGCCGGACACGGTGGGCTTCACCACGCCGGAAGAAATCCGCGGCATGTTCTCGCGGCTGATCGCCAGTGTCGAAGGTGCCGAGAAGGTCATCTTCAGCACGCACTGCCACAACGACCTGGGCCTGGCGGCTGCCAACTCGCTGGCCGCAATCGAAGGCGGCGCGCGCCAGGTGGAATGCACCATCAACGGCATCGGCGAACGCGCCGGCAATTGCGCGCTGGAAGAAATCACCATGGCCCTGAAGGTGCGTGGTGCGTTCTACAACCTGGACACCGCAATCAATACGCCGCGCATCGTCTCCACTTCGCAGCTGCTGCAGCGTTTGGTTGGCATGCCGGTGCAGCGCAACAAGGCGGTGGTGGGCGGCAACGCGTTCGCGCATGAATCGGGCATCCACCAGCACGGCATGCTGCGTCACCGCGGCACTTACGAAATCATGCGCCCGGAAGATGTGGGCTGGGAGTCGTCGCAGATGGTGCTGGGCCGCCACAGCGGCCGCGCGGCAGTGGAACAGCGCCTGCGCGCGCTGGGTTACCTGCTGGAGGAAGATGAGGCCAAGCTGGTGTTCGAACAGTTCAAGGCATTGTGCGAAAAGCAGCGCGTGGTCGCCGACGCAGACCTGCAAGCCTTGATGCAGGACGCCACCGTGCAGGAAGGCTACCGCCTGGCCTCGATGACCATCAGCGATGTCGGCAGCCGCGCCAATGCACTGGTCGAACTGTCCGACCCGGACGGCAATCGCGTCGCAGAAACAGCGCAAGGCAATGGCCCGGTGGACGCGCTATTCGGTGCGCTGGCATCGGCCACCGGGGTAAAGCTGGAATTGGACAGCTACCAGGTGCACAGCGTAGGCATCGGCGCCGATGCCCGTGGCGAAGCCAGCCTGAGCGTGCGCCACGACGGCGTGGAATACGAAGGCACCGGCACCAGCAAGGACATCATCGAGGCCAGTGCCCTGGCCTGGCTCGATGTTGCCAACCGCCTGCTGCGTCAGCGCGAGCGTGGCGTGGTGGCGGGGAAGACGGCGGCGGTGGCGTAACGCGCGGTTTGGGTACAGCGTCGGCGACACGATGACGTTAGTAAAACGGCCAGCGAGTCATACGCTGGCCGTTTTGCGTTTGTGCTTCCGCTAGTTTTTGGGTGCTCAAGGAGGGTGATGACGCTAGCTCGCAGCGGCGAGTGGATTCTTTGTCACAGCAACCAGCATGTTCGCGCATAGCGCCTGCGGACAACATGTGCTGTGCTTCGGCGCACTGCTTGCGGTGGGAGAAGGCCATCACGGGCCATTCCCTTGCGTTTCGTAGGAGCGCACTTGTGCGCGATGGGATTGATGGGAAGGCTTCATCGCGCACAAGTGCGCTCCTACGAGGTCATGGTTTCTGCATGGCTGTGCATAACCGATCAGCAAAGGCGCTCGCAGCCCGTGGTGCATTTCGCGGTCAGCGTGGCGGAGAAATGTTGCTGATCATTAAGGCGTGCCTGCAGCGCGACGTACTGACCTGCCACGATTGCTGGAGAGGCGAACAGGCCACTATCGGCCATCCACGTATGCGGCATGGGGCACCTGGACCTAGCGTTTTGCAGGAGTGCACTTGTGCGCGATTGGATTGATGGGAAGGCTTCATCGCGCACAAGTGCGCTCCTACGTAGACATGGCTTCGTCATTATTTGCGCAGCCGAGCGGCACAGGTGCATCTCTGCACGCGGCGCACTGCATTTTTGCCTCGAAATAGCGTGAGCAGAAGCTACGCAAGCAGCCCTTCGCTCTTCGTTCCTCGCTCTTCGCTCCTCGCCCGGACAGCGCGATAACGACAGAGCGGCGGTGGGTCTGGCGGCGGGACCATGTGGCGGCATGGATGCCGCCACTGAGCCTCCATGGACGGATTCACGGCGTGTCCCGGGGCCGGACCCACCGCCGCGCACACGGCCAACGTGCAGTGCAAGTGCACCATACGTACACAACTACACACGCAAGCACTTGCACTTGCACTTGCACTTGCACTCGTATCGTGAGACGCAGACAAGAAAGCGGCCACCGCCCCAACGAACGATGGCCGCCTCTCTAATCAAAAGCCCTCAGCAAAGCCAACAAGGGCGGCTCGCCGTGGACACTGAAGACCAAGCCGAATTGGCCCGCAAGCCGTTACAGCGCAGCCACCACCGCATCACCCATCGCAGCCGTGCCCACCTTGGTGGTGCCTTCCGACCAGATGTCGGCCGTGCGCAGTCCCTGATCGAGCACCTTGCCAACAGCTGCCTCAATCGCATCGGCCGCTGCTCCCTGGGCGAAGGTGTAACGCAACATCATGGCGACCGACAGAATCGTGGCCAACGGGTTGGCAATGCCCTGCCCGGCAATATCCGGTGCAGAGCCGTGGCAGGGCTCATACATGCCCTTGCTGTTGGCATCGAGCGAAGCCGAGGGCAGCATGCCGATGGACCCGGTGAGCATCGAGGCCTGGTCGGAGAGGATGTCGCCGAACATGTTGTCGGTGACGATCACATCGAACTGCTTGGGCGCGCGCACCAGCTGCATCGCCGCGTTGTCCACGTACATATGCGACAACGCGATATCTGGATAGTCCTTGGCCACCTCTTCGACCACGGCGCGCCACAGCTGGCTGGACGCCAGCACATTGGCCTTGTCGACCGAGCACAACTTCTTGCCGCGCAGGCGGGCCATCTCGAAACCGGCCTTGGCGATGCGGCGGATTTCGCTTTCGCTGTAAGGCAACGTGTCGTAGGCCTGGCGCTCGCCATTGTCCAGCGTGCGCGTGCCGCGCGGCTGGCCGAAGTAAATGCCACCGGTAAGCTCGCGCAGGATCAGCAGATCCAATCCGGACACCACCTCGGGCTTGAGCGTGGAGGCATCGGCCAGCTGCGGATACAGCAACGCGGGGCGCAGGTTGGCAAACAGGCCGAGTTGCGAACGGATCTTCAGCAAGCCGCGTTCCGGACGCAGTGCCGGATCGATGGTGTCCCACTGCGGGCCACCGACCGCGCCCAACAGCACGGCATCGGCAGCGCGCGCACGCTCCAGCGTTTCGTCGGCCAGCGGGCTGCCGTATTTGTCGTATGCGGCGCCGCCCAGTTCGTCGTACACCAGGGTGACGCCAAGAGTGTGCTGGGTATCGATACGCGTCAGCACCTTGACCGCTTCGGCCATGATTTCCGGGCCGATGCCGTCGCCGGGAAGAATCAGAATCTGCTTGCTCATGCAATCCTCGTGAGTTGGCGCCGCGGCGCCATGAAAATCAACGTGTCGCCCACAGCACCAGCACATCGGTGCTGAAAGAACCATCGGCGCCAATCTGGAAGTAATCGCGCACGTCATCCACCGCCGTGTCCTGCAGCGCGCGAATGGCTGCGCGCAGCACCTCCGGCGTACGCATGCGATCGACCCAGGTCAGGTAATCCAGCTGCAGGCGTTGGCAATGATGACGCTGTACGTGCAGGCCAGCATCGCCCACCACCTGCAGCCACTGCGCCACGCTGTAGTCGCGCACATGGCTGGTGTCGCGCAGTAACTCGATCGCCTGCAGATGCGTATCGAGCAGCGGCAGCCCTGGTGCCACCACGTCGATCAGTGCGGCGATTCCGCCGGGGCGCAGCACCCGCCGCACCTCACGCAGTGCCTGGCCCAGGTCACTCCAGTGGTGCGCCGAATACCGGCTGACCACCACGTCCATACTGCCGGACTCGAACGGCAGCCGCTCGGCGACGCCCTGCAAGGTACGCACCTGGGTCAGGCCGCAGTCGGCGGCGGTGGCCGCCACGACTTCAAGCATGTCGGCGGATAGATCGTAGGCGACCACCTCATCCATCAACGGCGCCAGCTGAAAACTCACATGCCCGGCGCCACAGCCCAGGTCGAGCAAGCGCCCGTTGCGATGACCTGCCAGGCCCGCGCGAAGTTCAGCGAATTCGGCGCCCTGTGCATGCACCTCGCTCTGCAGATACGCCTGCGCCTGCGGCCCGAACTGCGCCGCAACGTGCGTGCTCAACGCGTCAATCCCGCTGAATGGCGACGCAGCGCTCACTGCAGCGCGCCGAACAACCACGGCTGTTGCGCGCGATGCCCTTGCTCGAAGCGGCCAATCGCGTCGGCGTCCTGCAAGGTCAGGCCGATATCGTCGAGCCCATTGAGCAGGCAGTGCTTGCGGAATGCATCGATCTCGAACGCGTACTCCACACCATCGGGCCGGCGCACGCGCTGCGCGGCCAGATCGACGGTGAGTTGGTAGCCTTCATTCCCCAGGCACTGCTCGAACAAGGCATCCATTTCCGCCTCTGCCAGCACGATCGGCAGCAGGCCGTTCTTGAAACTGTTGTTGTAGAAGATGTCTGCAAAACTCGGCGCAATCACTGCGCGGAAGCCGTATTCGTCCAGTGCCCACGGCGCATGTTCGCGCGAAGAACCGCAGCCGAAGTTCTCGCGTGCCAGCAGCACGCTGGCGCCCTGGTAACGCGGAAAATTGAGCACGAACTCCTGGTTGAGGGGGCGCGTGCTGTTGTCGCGGCCCGGCTCGCCGATGTCCAAATAGCGCCACTCATCGAACAGATTTGGGCCGAAACCGGTGCGCTTGATCGACTTGAGGAATTGCTTGGGAATGATCTGGTCGGTATCGACGTTGGCACGATCCAGCGGCGCGACCAGTCCGGTGTGTTGGGTAAAAGGGGTCATGGGAATACCGGGAATTGGGAGTAGAGAATGGTGTGGCAGGGTGGAGGCGGGAGGTGGCGATTCCCTATTCCCGAGTCTCGATTCCCTGCAACTCACGCACATCGACAAAGTGCCCGCTCACCGCCGCAGCCGCGGCCATCGCCGGGCTGACCAGATGCGTGCGCCCACCGGCGCCCTGGCGCCCTTCAAAGTTGCGATTGGACGTGGACGCGCAATGTTCACCGCTGCCCAACTTGTCCGGGTTCATCGCCAGACACATCGAGCACCCGGGCTCGCGCCACTCGAAACCGGCATCCAGAAAAATCTTGTCCAGCCCTTCGGCCTCGGCCTGTGCCTTGACCAGTCCCGAGCCCGGCACCACCAGGGCCTGCTTGATGGTGGAGGCCACCTTGCGGCCTTTGGCAACCGCCGCGGCAGCGCGCAGGTCTTCGATGCGCGAGTTGGTGCATGAGCCGATGAACACGCGGTCCAGATGGATCTCGGTGATCGGCTGGTTTGCCCGCAAGCCCATGTATTTGAGTGCGCGCTGGATCGAATCGCGTTTGGTCGGGTCCTGCTCGGCCGCCGGGTCGGGCACCTGCTGGTCGATTGCCACCACCATCTCCGGTGAGGTACCCCAGCTGACCTGCGGCTTGATGTCTTCGGCACGCAGTTCCACCACGATGTCGAAGGACGCATCGGCGTCGGACACCAGCGTGCGCCACAGCGCCACGGCCGCGTCCCAATCCGCGCCCTTCGGCGCGAACGGGCGACCCTTGACGTAGGCGATGGTCTTTTCGTCCACCGCCACCATGCCCACGCGCGCACCGGCTTCGATGGACATGTTGCAGATGGTCATGCGGCCTTCCATCGACAGCGCGCGGATCGCACTGCCGGCAAATTCCAGCGCATGCCCGTTACCACCGGCCGTGCCGATCTTGCCGATCACTGCCAGCACGATGTCCTTGGCGGTGACTCCGAACGGCAGCGTGCCTTCCACGCGCACCTGCAGGTTCTTCATCTTCTTGGCGATCAGGCATTGGGTGGCCAGCACATGCTCCACTTCAGAGGTACCGATGCCATGCGCCAGCGCGCCGAACGCGCCATGCGTGGAAGTGTGCGAATCGCCGCAGACCACCGTCATGCCCGGCAGCGTGGCGCCCTGCTCGGGGCCGACCACGTGCACGATGCCCTGGCGCGTGTCGTTCATCTTGAACTCAAGGATGCCGAAGTCGTCGCAGTTCTCGTCCAATGTCTGCACCTGCAGACGCGAGACTTCATCGGAGATGGACTCCAGCCCGCCCTGGCGCTCGGCACGGGTGGTGGGCACGTTGTGGTCGGGCGTGGCGATGTTGGCATCGATGCGCCACGGCTTGCGCCCGGCAAGACGCAGGCCTTCGAAGGCTTGCGGCGAGGTCACTTCGTGCAGGATGTGGCGGTCGATGTAGATCAGCGACGAGCCATCGTCACGGCGCGTGACCTCGTGCATCTCCCACAACTTGTCGTACAGGGTCTTTGCAGTCATCGCTTGAGATTCCGATGCGGTGGCGGACGGCGGATGCACCGCCTGGCTGAGTCCGATGCTAGGAGCTTGCGTCCGATAACGCAAATTCATATTTTTTATTCAACAAATGAAATTTAGGAATGGCATGGACCTCGCCAATCTGAGCGCATTCGTGGCGATTGCCGGCCACGGCAGCTTCTCGTCAGCGGCCGAAGCGTTGCATCTGACCCAACCTGCGGTGAGCAAGCGCATCGCTCTACTGGAAGCGCAATTGTCGGCACGGCTGTTCGACCGCCTGGGCCGCCAGGTGGTGTTGACCGAGGCCGGGCTGGCGCTGCTGCCACGTGCGCAGCGCATCCTGGCCGAGCTGGACGACACACGCCGCGTGCTGGAACACCTGGGCGCGGCGGTCGGCGGGCGGCTGAGCCTGGCCACCAGTCACCACGTGGGGCTGCACCGGTTGCCGGCATTGTTGCGACGCTTCGCCGCCGAGCATCCGCAGGCGGCCCTGGACATCCAGTTCCTGGATTCGGAACTGGCTTACGCGGCGGTGTTGCGCGGCGAGGTGGAACTGGCGGTGACCACACTGGCACCGGACACCCGCGCCCCGTTGCGCGCGCAGCCGATCTGGCAAGACCGCCTGCAGTTCGTGGTGGCGCCGGATCACCCGTTGGCCGCGTTGGAGACGGTCACGCTCGATGACGTGGTCGCCCACCCAGCGGTGCTGCCGGATCCGGGCACCTTCACCCATCGCATCGTGGCCGGGTTGTTCGCCGAACGCGGCCTGGCGCCGAGCCTGCGCATGACCACCAATTATCTGGAGACGATCAAGATGCTGGTGTCGGTTGGCCTGGCCTGGAGCGTGCTGCCCGAGCGCATGATCGATCACCAGATCATGGCGCTGCCGTTGGCCGATGTGGCGCTATCGCGTGCGTTGGGATGCGTCACCCACGGCGGGCGCACCTTGTCGCGCGCGGCGCAGGCGTTCGTGGCGCTGTTGCATACGCAGGCGGATCAGGCGGCAGGGCTGCGGGGGCTGCCCCGCTGACGCTGCGCAAGACCGCACGCTACTGATCGATCAACCGATCGCGTCCCTGCCGTTTGGCGTGATACAGCCTGCGGTCGGCCAGCGCCAGCAACTCGCGCCGGCTGTGCGCCTCGTTGCTCATCGCCATGCCCATGCTGGCAGTGCACTGCACGGTGGCCTCGTCTGCGGCAATCGCGATGGTGCCCAGGCGTTGGCGCAGTTGTTCGAACAAGGCACGCGCGTGCGCAGCCTCCAGGCCGGTCACGGCCAGCAGGAATTCTTCGCCGCCGTGGCGTGCGGCAAAACAGTGCGCGTGTTCCTGGTCGGCCAATACCTCACCCACTGCACGCAACACCGCATCGCCGACTTCGTGGCCATGCGCATCGTTGATGCGCTTGAAGTGGTCGATATCGGCCAGCGCCAATGCCAGCGGCGCGCCGCCCGCCTGCGCCTCGTCCAACCATTGCTGCAGCACGCGCTCGACTTCACGGCGGTTGGGCAAAGCGGTGAGCACATCGTGGCTGGCGCGGTATTCGAGCTGGCGCATCAGCGCTTCACGCTCCTGGCTGGCCTGCTGCAAGGCCAGGTTCTTGTCGCTCAATTCACGGGTGCGCTTGTCGATCACCACGTTGAGCTCGCGCTGGCGGCGGCGATAACTGGCGGTGCGCCACAGATAGAACCCGTAGATCACACTGGCCAGGCACAACACGCCCAGGCCGATGACTTCGCCACGCCGCCACCACGGCGGCGCCAGTTCCAGCACCACGCTGGTTTCACCGAGCAACGCCGCCTGGCGCCAATCCACCGGCAGCGACATCGCCTGCACGCGGAAACGGAACCGCCCCGGCGGCAGATTGGTATAGACCGCTTCGGTCGCGCTGTCGGCGTCCACCCAATCCGGGTCGAAGCCGTCGAGCCGGTAGCGGTAACGCACCTTGTCCGGCCCGCGGAAATTGAGCCCGGCATAGCCAATGGCGATGCGTCGGGTATCTGCACTCAGACGATGCGGGCCGTCCAGCGGCTGCACCATGCCGTCCACCACCAGGCGCTCGATCACAATCGGCACGCGGTGGCCTTGCAGGGTGCCGACCCGGGCGGGGTCGATCACGCCCAGGCCGGCCGCGGTGGGAAACAGCAACTGGCCGGTTTGCGTCAGCCAGCCGGCCGGCGCGCTGCTGCCGTTGCCCTGGTTGCCGGGCATGCCGTCGCTGCGGTCCACCACTTCCACACTGAGCTGCTCGCGGGTGCCGGCGTCGATCTGGTCGAAGTCGCGCCGCGCAATCCGGAACACGCCGTGATTGCTCGACAGCCACAGGTAGCCGCGGCCGTCATCGATGACGCGGAACACCTTGTCGCGCGGCAGGCCCACACGATGGTCATACACCTGGAAGCGCTCGCCGCGCAGCCGCAGCAGCCCGCGGTCGCTGGCAATCCACAGATCGCCACTGGGATCGCGCAGGAAATCGAAGGCGTTCTGGCCCGGAAAATCCTGCTCGCCCAGCCAGGCGCGGGTGCCGCCATCGGGCGACAGTGCGGTCATGCCACGGTCGGTTCCGCTCCAGATGGTGCCCTGGGCATCGCGATAGAGCACCTGCACCGAGCCATCCGGCACCCCGTCGGCGGCGGTGTAACGACGCGCGCGGCCGTCGTGCCAGCGCACCAACCCGGCAGTGGTGCCGATCCACAACGCATCGCCGTCCGGCAACACCGCACGCACCGATAACGAGGACAGGCCCTCGGCCGCACCGATGCGCTGGACCACCGCCCCCTGCGCATCCAGACGCAGCACACCCTGGCTATAGGTGCCGGCCCAGACCCCGCCATCGCCCGCATCGGCCAGCGCCAGCACCGATTGCTCCAGCACCCGCCCGGCACTGCCCCGCGAGAACGGCACGCGTGCGATCTGCCCGTCGCGCCAGCGGTCCAGGCCCACCGCGCTGCCCACCCACACGGTGCCATCGGCGGTCTGCAACACGCTTCGCACGTAGTCCGAGGCCAGGCCGTCGTCAATGGTGACGCCATGCGCAGCGCCTTCGGCGACCCGGAACAGCCCATGCGTGCTGCCCACCCAGATCAGGCCCTCGGCATCCTCCAGCAATGCCGGGCTGGCCACGCCGGAAATGGCGATCTGTTCGTCTGGATCATCCGGCCCGCTGTGCACCACCAAGGTGCCGGCGGAAAGGCTCATCCACAGGTGACCGCTGCGGTCCATCACCAGCGAGTCGACCCGCTGGCCCTGGCGGAAGCGCTGCAGGCCCCCGCCCCGGCTCCACCACCACACCCCGTCGTCGCCAGCCACCAATAAGCCGCCCTGGCGATCGCTGGCCAGCCGACGCACGGGGGTGTCGGCCATGCCATGCGCCTGCCCCCAGGCAGTTGCGGCGCTGGCGCCTAGCGGCAGCTGATACAGGCCGACGTCGGTCCCGATCCACAGGTCGCCACGCGCGTCCGTCGACAAGGCGGTGATGCGTGCGCGTGGCAGGCCGGCCTGACGCCCGACATCCACCACCCGCCCATCCAGCTCGATCCGGTACAGCGTCTGCGGCGTGCCCACCCACAACGCACCATCGGCGCGCCGTAGCAGCGCGCTGACAGCCAGATGCCTAGCGGAGGCATCGCCCAGCTGTTGCCAGCGGCCGTCCTGATGACGGTACACACCGTCGAAGGCGGTGCCGAACAGCATGCCGTCGCCATCGCGTACCACCACGAACACTCCGCCCAGCTCTACGCCAGGGGTGTTCTGACGGTCGAACACGGTGAAATCGCGCCCATTGAAGCGCGCCACGCCTTCCCAGGTGCCGAGCCAGATCACCCCATCGCTGCCCTGGGCGACCGCATGCACCAGGTTGTGCGGCAGGCCGTCATCCATGTCCCAGCGGCTGACCGTGTGGTAGGCGGTGTGCTTGAGCGGATGCGCGCCGAGCGGCCAGCCGGCCAGCAGCGCCCAGCACAGTAGCGGCCACAGCCACAGCGATGCATTCCGCAGCGCCTGCGCACTGCGGAGCTCGCCTGTGTGCGCATGCGCCCCGACCCCGTCCACGCGTCCTGCTTCGCCCCTTCGGCTGCCCGTCAACAGGGTGTTGCAGGCCGTTCGGCAATTTATCACCGGGGGTAGCAGCGACGCGCTAGGTGGATTCCCCACAGCGCCGGGGCAGACCACGACAGCGCAAGCGACTCACCGCAACGGTTAATGGACCGCGCGGTGCCGCCATATAAATATAGAACCCGATGGTCTAGTATTGGCGCATGTCCAGCTCGCCCCCCCTCAAGTCCAAGGCCAAGAGCAACGGCCCTGGGCGTCCCAAGGATCTTGGGAAACGCGCCGCCATCCTAGGCGCCGCCCGCTCGCTGTTCATGGAGCAAGGTTTTGCGGGCGTCAGCATGGACGGCATCGCCGCCCTGGCGGGCGTCTCCAAGCTGACCGTCTACAGCCACTTTGGCGACAAGGAAAGCCTGTTTGGCGAGGCGATCCGCGCACAATGCCAGCACATGATGCCCGACGACCTGTTCGACCATGCGCCCGAAGGCGCGTTGCGCGAGCAGCTCATCGAGATCGCCGACGCCTTCTTCGCCATGGTCAGCTCCGACTCGGCCATTGCCACCCACCGCATGATGATGGCGCCAGGTACCGGCGACGTGCACGTGCGGGAGATGTTCTGGGATGCTGGCCCCAAGCGGACCCAACAGGCGCTGGCGGATTTCCTCAGCGCGCGCGTGGCCGACGGGCAGCTGGAGATTCCCGACGTGGCCCGCGCCGCCGCGCAATTCTTCTGCCTGCTCAAGGGCGAGCTGTACGCGCTGATGATGTGCGGCCTGCACGGCCAGCCCGATCGCGCGCAGGTGGACGAGCACATCCACGCCAGCGTGGATTTCTTCCTGAGAGCCTATGTGCCGCGCTGATCGGGCCTGCCCTTTGGTCGCGGTGACTTCCGGCACTGCGTGGTTTGGCGGCGCCCGGCGATGCTAGATGCGCCAGTTGCCCCAAGCCCCGCTAAAATGCCTGCCCCGCCGCGTTGGATAACCGCACCATGACGATCGATTTCACCCAGGCCCGCGAAAAGATGGTCGAACAGCAGATCCGGCCGTGGGATGTGCTGGACTTGCGCGTGCTCGACGTGCTGGCGCGCATGCCGCGCGAAGCCTTCGTGCCGGAGGCCTACAAGACCCTGGCCTACGTCGATGTGGAAATTCCGCTGTCGGCCGGCCACAAGATGATGAAGCCGGTGGTCGAAGGCCGCATGTTGCAGGCCCTGGATCTGCAGCCCGGCGAAGACGTGCTGGAAGTGGGCACCGGCAGCGGCTTCTCCACCGCCTGCCTGGCCGCGCTGGCCCGCGAAGTGGTGAGCCTGGAGATCGACCCCGCGCTGGCTGCCGCCGCGCGTGCCAACCTGGACGCCACCGGTCTGGGCAGCAATGTCCGCATCGAAACCGCCGACGTGTTCGCCTGGCAGAGCGAGCGTCGCTTCGACGCCATCTGCGTGACCGGCGCGGTCGATACGGTACCGAACCAGTGGCTGCAGTGGCTGCGCCCGAACGGCCGGCTGTTTGTGGTGCGCGGTCACGATCCGGTGATGGAAGCCGTCCTGGTCCGTGGTGACGTCAACGCGCCGCGCATCGAATCGTTGTTCGAAACCGACCTCGCCTATCTCCAGGGCGCCGCACCGACGCCCCGATTCCAATTCTGATTCCCAAGGAAGCTTCCCCGATGATCCGCCGATCCCTCGTCCTGGCGCTGGCCGCCGCCCTGTCTCCGATGGCCGCGCACGCCACCGACCTGCTGCAGGTCTATGAAATGGCCCGCAACGGCGATCCGCAGCTGGCTGTTGCCGAGTCCACGCGGTTGGTGAATCGGGAAGGACAAGTGCAGGCGCGTGCGGCGTTGTTGCCGCAGCTCAACGGCGCTTTCGATTACAGCAAAGCTCATCGCGAGATTGAGGGTCAGGATGGGCGCATTACAACTTCGTCACGCTCCAGCCAGATCCAGGGCTCACAAACCATCTTTAACTGGTCGCAATTTTCCACACTACGTGCACAGCGTGAAGTCGCCAAGGCAGCAGACTTCACGCTCGAGTCTGCCAACAACGACCTGATCACCCGTACCTCGGCAGCATATTTTCAGGTATTGGTCGGCATCGAGTCACTGGCAGCGGCCGAGACCAACGAGGCAGCGGCCAAGAAGCAATTCGACTACGCCGACAAGCGTTTAGAAGTGGGTCTGGCGCCGATCACCGACGTGCACGAAGCCCGTGCCCAGTACGACCAGGCGCGCGCCGATACCATCAATGCACGCAACACCTTGAAGGATTACTACCAGGCCTTGACCGAACTCACCGGTCAGCCGGTGGTGGGCCTGCGCGCGTTGCCAGAAAACTTTCGACCGGAAGTTCCTGCCGCTTACAGCAATGTCGACCAATTGGTGGCCTCGGCTATCGCCGACAATCCGGCGCTGAAGGCCCAACAATTGCAGGTCAGCGCAGCTGAAGCGAGTATCAATGCGGCAAGGGCAGGTCACCTTCCCACCGTCAATTTGACTGGCAGTGTGGGCCGCAGCAATAGCTGGGGTACCGGAGCCGCAGAAAGCGGTGTCTTCACTACTCAGGGACGTGACATCGACACCGACTCGATCGGCATCAGTGTGTCGATTCCAATTTTTGCTGGTGGCGCGACGCAGTCGGCAGTACGTCAGGCAATTTCGCAGCGTGATATTCAGCAGGACACCTACGAACAGCAGAAACGCGCGCTGGATCGCAATACGCGCAATGCCTATCAGACCGTAGTAGCCGGTATCAGCGAGGTGGAAGCACGTCGCCTGTCGGTGGTGTCCGCTCAAGCGGCTTATGACGCGTCTCAGGTCGGCCTGGAAGTGGGTACGCGCACCGTGCTGGACGTGGTGCAGAACCAGCGCACGTTGTTCCAGGCACAGCAGTTATATGCACAGGCGCGTTACACCTTCCTGCAGAACCGCCTGCTCCTGGCTCAGGCCATCGGCAAGATCGATATCGCCGAACTGCAGGACGTGAATCGCCTGCTGTCAGTAGAGGCAGAAGCCAAGCTGCAGGGCAGCGGTTCGTTGCAGTAAGCACGCGCGCAGTGAATGAAGAGGCGGGCATGGCCCGCCTTTTTCATGTCTGCACTGTGAAACCCGGTGTTGTCATGTTTCGGTCTCGAATCACGGCAACGAGCTTGTGCAGATGTGCGCTTGGGCAGTGCGCTGCGCTGCCGAGTGAGGGCTGACGCAGCGGTAATGCCGCGATGTCTGCAATCATCAGTAGCAGTCCGGATTTCGCGTCACTGACGATGCGCTTGCACGCAGGTCGCGCCGACCTCTCCACCCTGCTGAGCACGCTACGTAGTGCCTGCTCAACTGCAGGAAACGGAGAGGCACACGTGCGGAGCGCGTGCCTCGCATGGGCGCGCCTTGGCACACCGACAGCCGAACCCCACGCAACCTGGGCGCAAGCCGACTTGCGCTGCGCGCTGCCGTCGCAACTCACTGCGACGAAGCGATCTCGCCAACCACTGATGGCAGATCCGGCGCAATCTGTACCAGGGTGCGTGCCACCGCGCCCTTGCCGTTAGCCACCAGCGCCAGCCCGGCCGCGGCCATGGCCTCGCGCTGTGCGGGGTCGCCGAGCAGGCGGGCCAGATCGCGTTGCACACACGCGGCGTCCTCGCAAATGGTCACTGCATCGGCCTCGCGCATGCGCCGCGAAATTTCCGAGAAATTGTGCAGGTGCGGGCCGGTGACGGCCGGTGTACCCACCGCTGCCGGCTCGAGCAGATTGTGGCCACCGATCGGCTGGAGGCTGCCGCCGACAAAGGCGACCTGTGCGCAGGCGTAGAAACTCATCAACTCGCCCAGGGTATCGACCACGAATACCTGGTCGCGCGCCTGCGGCCACTGCTGCGCCTTGCGCGTGGTCACCGTCCAGCCGCGGTCACGCGCCAGCGCCTCCACCTTCGGAAAGCGCTCCGGATGCCGGGGCGCCCACAGCAGCAACAGGTCCGGGAACTGTTTCAGCAGCTGCGCATGGATGTCGGCCACCGCCGCTTCTTCGCCTTCGTGCGTGCTGGCTGCAATCCACACCGGCCGGGTTGCCGGCACCTGCCTGCGGAACTGCGCCACCAAATCCTGTAGCTGCGCCGGTGCGGCGATATCGAACTTGAGATTGCCCAGCGCAACCACTTGATCCGGCCGCGCGCCAAGGGTGATGAAGCGCCCGGCATCGTCCTGCGACTGTGCTGCCACGCAGGTCACGGTGCGCAAGGCGCGGCTGATCAGCGGTGCCAGCACGCGGTAGCCACGCAGCGAGCGCGCCGACAGCCGCGCATTGAGGATGTACACCGGAATCTGGCGGTCGCGGCAGCCGAACAGCATGTTCGGCCACAACTCGGTTTCCAGGATCAGTGCCAGCCGCGGGCGGAAATGTTCGAGGAAGCGCCCGACACTGCCGGGCACGTCGTAGGGCAAATAGACGTGATCCACCGCATCGCCCCACAGCGCACGCACGCGCTCGGAGCCGGTCGGGGTGATGGTGGTGATGACCCAGCGGATGTCCGGCCGTTGCGCACGCAAGGCGTTCACCAGTGGCGCCGCCGCATTGACCTCGCCGACCGACACCGCGTGCACCCACACGCGCGGGCGCCCGCAGGCATGCGTGTAGGAGGCGTAGCGCTCGTTCCATCGGTTGAAATATTCGCGCACGCGGAAGCCGCGCCACACCAGGTGGTACACCGTCACCGGCAGCAACAGGTAGAGCAGCGCCGAGTACAGCCCGCGCAACAGCCATTCGATCGGGTCTTTCCGCATGCGTGCAGGATACGGGAGGCGTTGCGCGCGCGCATGTGTGGCCGTCCTGCCTGCTTGGTGATTGGCCTGGCCTGCCTGGCCCGGCCTGGACGCAGACACTGGTGCGGTCGTTCGCAGTGCAGCCCACAAGTGCGGCTGTGCGCGCGATCGCCTTGCTACCCCTGCATCGCGACCTGTAGTCCATCCGCCTCAGACACACCGCGGGTGCGCAGTAGTCCGCCGACACGTTGGACACAAAGGTCCCGTCCTACCCGCATGAGGCAGGTGTGCGGCGAAGGCTGCGCGTGACGTGGCGCGGCCGCATGCGCAAAGACCATGAGCGCGAACAATCCCTGCCAACGGCGCTCACAACACGGTACGAGCGACACGTTGGCTGTACCGCCCACCGCCCACTCACCTCAAAGCCCGGAGCACGCTCTAGAATTACGCCATGTCCGAGTCCGCCAACGTCGCCATCCGCCCTTCCCTGCGCAACCCCAAGCACTGGCCCATGTACCTGGGCCTGGCGGTGATGGTGCTCGCCGGGCGCCTGCCGTGGCTGCTGCAACGCGCGCTTGGCCGCGGCGTTGGTTGGGTGGCGATGCGCCTGGCGGGCACGCGCCGCCGCGCGGCCGAGGTCAACCTGAAACTGTGCTTCCCCGAGCAGGACGATGCGTGGCGGGCACGGCTGTTACGCGACAGCTTCGACGCACTGGGCGTGGGCCTGTTCGAATTCGCACGCGCCTGGTGGGGCAGCATCGCCACCATCCGTCCACGCGTGCAGATCGAAGGCCTGGAACATCTGCAGCGGCTGCAGGAACAAAAGCGCGGCGTGCTGTTGGTGTCCGGACACTTCATGACCCTGGAAATGTGCGGGCGCCTGTTGTGCGACCACGTGCCGCTGGCCGGCATGTACCGCAAACACCGCAATCCGGTGTTCGAGTGGGCGGTCAAGCGCGGCCGGCTGCGCTACGCCACGCACATGTTCGCCAACGAGGACCTGCGCGCCACCATCAAGCATCTCAAGCGCGGTGGTTTCCTGTGGTACGCGCCGGACCAGGACATGCGCGGCAAGGACACGGTCTTTGTGCCGTTCTTCGGGCATCCGGCTTCCACCATTACCGCGACCCATCAGCTGGCGCGGCTCACCGGCTGCGCGGTGGTGCCGTACTTCCATCGTCGCGAAGGCGGCAGCTACGTGCTGAAGATCGCACCGCCGCTGGCGGACATCCCCTCCGACGATGTGATTGCCGATACCACGCAGGTCAATGCGGCGATCGAGGACATGGTGCGCGAAGCGCCCGATCAATACCTGTGGATCCATCGCCGCTTCAAGCGGCAGCCCGGTGGGCGGAGCGACTTCTATCGCTGAGGGCGCTGGCGCTGGCACTACGTGCTTGAGTGCTTGAGTGCTTGAGTGCTTGAGGTGCTTGAGTGCTTGAGTGCTTGAGTGCGGCGAGCGTCTAGCCAGGCGGGCCGCTGACGTACGTAGTTGAACGCGCATTGCAGGCAGCGATGGCGCGTCAAACGGATACGGCGCTCTTGCCAGGCATCCGCGCCACCACATAAGTGCCGCATACAGCTGCAGAGTCATTCAGCCGGTTGAACCCCGACGTAAACCACACACCTCGCCAGAACCAAACATCCACTCAGGCAGGCGGCGAACGATCCCCATCGTCATTGAGCAACGCACCGGCATACAGGCCGGCCAGCATTAGGCTGAGACCGCCCCAAAAGCTTGAATAGAACGCCAGATGTGTATTGAGCGGGAACACCGTGGCCACCAGGGCGATCATCGCAGGGCGTGCCTGCGCGCGGGCTGCCGGGCTCGAATAGCGCCATGCGCGCCACGCCTGCGCCGCGCCGGCCAGCCACAGCAGCAGGCCGATCACCCCGGTTTCAGCCAGGATTTCCAGCAAGATCTGATGCGCGTGGAAGGCCGGGCCATCGCCCCAGGCCGGGGCCTGGTCAGGTGCAGGATTGCAGGCCGGGTACGCCTGGCGAAAGCCACGCGCGCCCACGCCATTGAGCGGATGCTCGCGGATCATGCACAGCGCCGCGCCCCAGATCTGCGCACGCCCGGACAAGGCCTGATCCATGCCCTGCTCGCCATCGGTAAAGGCCAAGGTGGTGCGTTGCAGGCGCTCGCGGGCCTGCGGTGCCACGGCAACCACGCCTGCGGCCAACACCGCGCCCAGCGCCGCCACTGCGATCACCTTGCGGCCGCCCAGCAACTGCCAACCGGACAGCAGCACGATCACGCCGTAGGTGATCCACGAGGCGCGCGAGCCGGCCAGCACCAGCACCACGCCCACCGCCGCCGCCGCGCCGGCCCACGCCCAGGCGCTGCGCCGGCCCAGCGCCAGCAGCAGGAACGGTGACAGGCTGGCCAGGGTCTGGCCGAACTTGAGATTGCACGGCCCCAGCACGCCGCTGAGCCGGTCGACCACCGCCAGTTCCTGCGCGGTGCACAGGCCGTGCCCGCTGATCAGCTGTTTGACCTGATCCAGCGCGAAGAACAGCGGACTACTGCCCAGCGCGACCTGCAGCAATGCGTCCAGCGTCCACACCCCGGCGATCACCGCCAGGCCGATAAAGGTGCGCCGCCGCCGTTGCGCGTTGGCCACCGCGATGGCGCACAGCCACATGAAGGGCAGATAGCGCAGGTCGGTGGCGGACTTGCGCAGCGCGCGGCCCACGTCCACCGCATCCACGGCCGAGAGCATCTGCGGCAACCAGTAGGCGAAGAACAACACACTGGTCAGCGCCCAGGCCGCGCCGCTCAAGAGCCTGGTGCCGCCGCGAAAGCGCGTGTGCAGCAGCCGGTAGGCCGCGAACACGGCGCCCAGCGACAGCACCGTTTCGGCCAGACCCGGGGTGGGCCACAAGGCCACAAACAGCAGCACCCACACCGGCGCCCAGCGGCCAGCATCGGGCGTCAGCACGGGCGCGCGCGGCGCGGGCTCAGCGGCGGAGTTCGTCATAGACCTTCAAGGTGGCCGTTTGCATGGCCTGCAGCGTGTAGGGAAGCCGCGCCGGCGGTGCCGGGCGGTGGTGCAGTAACGCAAGCGCCTGCTGCGCCAATGCCTGGACATCGAATGGCGGCACCGCGCCGGCGGGCTGCAGTTCGGCGAGCAGTTCACCAGCGCCGCCGTGCGCCCAGCCCAGCACCGGCCGGCCCACGGCCAGCGCTTCGATCACGGTGCGGCCGAAGGCTTCGGGCTTGCGCGAGAGTTGCAGCACCAGGTCGCTGGCGGCGTAGGCCTCGGCGATGCGCGCAGTGGGTTCGGTGAAGGCCACGGCATCGGCCACACCCAGCCTGGCCGCCTCGGCTTCCAGTTCGCGGATATAGGCCTCACGCCCCGGCTCGCGCGCGCCGGGCAGCCACAACCAGGCCGGCAGACCGGCGGCGCGCACAGCGGCGAGCAGCTGCAGGCCATCGGCATGCCCTTTCAGGCGCGTGCCGCGGCCCGGCAGCAGCAGCAGCGGCACATCGGCCGGCAGGCCGGGCACCAACGTCTGCGCCCACGTACGTGCGCGCCGGTCTGGCTGCGGACGGCGTGGGAACTGCGCGATCTCCACGCCGCGCGGGATCACCCGCAGACGCGCGGTATCGGTGTGCGGGTAATGCGTGCACACGTAGTCGCGCACCGTCTGCGAGACGCAGATGACGCGCTCGCCGTAGGTCATCACCGCGCTGTAGCGGCTGGGCGAATTGAGCCCGTGCACGGTGGTGACGAAGCGTGGCCGCGTGGCCGGCGGCATCCCGCGCAAGGCGTACCAGCCCAGCCAGGCCGGCAGGCGCGAGCGCGCGTGCACGATATCGGCGCCCAGTTCGGTGAACAGACGGCGCAACCCCACCACGTGGCGCAAGGTCAGCAACGACTTGCGCCCGATATCCAGCGTGAGATGTTCGGCGCCGACCTCCAGCAACGGCTGGACCAGGCGCCCGCCCGCGGAGACGACCACGGCGCGATGGCCGGCGCGCACCAGCGCAGCGGCGATTTCCAGGGTGGAGCGCTCGACGCCGCCGGACTGCAGCGCCGGCAGCAGTTGCACCACGGTCAGGCGGTGCATGCCGCCAGGATCAGTCGGCGAGCACGAACAGTGCACCGCAGTACGGGCACTTGGCTTCGCAGTTGGGCTCGTCTTCGATCGGCAGGTACACCCGCGGATGCGAATTCCACAGCGCCATCGCAGGCGTCGGGCAGCTCAGCGGCAAGTCACCGCGGTGCACGGTGTAGCGCTTTTCGGCATTGGCGGGCGCGGTGGCGGTCTGGCTCATGGCGGCACGATCGGAAGGCGAAGACAGAGCGCGGATTCTAGCAGCCTCGCGCCCGGCACGGCCCAGCGATGCGTCCAGCGCGCGGTGCCGACGTTGGCCAGCGAGCTGCCAGGCGTGTTCACCATGACCATTGCCTGCGCTATCGGCGTCCCCGGCCTTGTTGCGGCACGGTCCCGAATCTGGCGCAAGGCGGTGTGACGCGAGCGGCGACGCATGCGCCGTATCATCGGCTGACACGTTGCCTGGGGTGCACGTGCGCGCACGCCGCATGGCTGCCCATGCGTCAGCACACCCGCCCCGGCGCTCTGCTGCATCCGCCTTCCGGGAGACATCATCACGTGCGTTCGTCTGCTGTTGTGCCGCGCCCGCTGCACCTGTTGCGCCCTGTTGCGCTTGCCCTGGCGGTCGCGACCGCGCTCCCGGCTGCTGCCGCCGATGGGTTCTTCGCCTCGTTCGATACGCACGAGCGCGACCTTGTCGCTGATCGTGCCAATGCGCTGCAGGTCGCGATCGGCAGCGGCCCGGACGCGCCGTATGCGGCCAAACACCACGCCGGCTACAGCGGCGCGCACGCACTGCACTACAGCAGCCAGGGTGGCGCGGGTCGGCGGACGTTGTTTACGACCGATCACCTGATCGGTGCCGACACCACGCTGTCGTGGATGGTCTTGCCCGAAAGCGTGGGCGATGACCATGTCAGCTCTACGTTTGTGTCGCTGGATCTGCTGCTGGACGACGGGAGCCGGCTGTCGGCCAGCAACGCGCTGGACCAGCACGGCGTGGCGATCGGCGCAGCCGCGCAGGGCGCCTCCAGGACCTTGTACCCGCAGCAGTGGGCACGCAAGGCGGTGCGGCTGGGCGATGTTGCCGGGTTGCGCGGGCGGCGCATCACCGCCATCGCGCTGGAGGTGGCGCCACAGGGCGGCGCGCCGGTGCGTGGCTGGCTCGACGATATCGCCATTGCCGAAGTCCCGCGTGTGGCGCCTGCACGGCCGTCGGACTGGGTACTGACCACGCGCGGTACGCAGTCCAATGGCACGTTTTCGCGCGGCAATAATTTCCCCGCCACGGCGGTGCCGCATGGGTTCAACTTCTGGACCCCGGCAACTGACGCCGGCACGTTGGGTTGGCTGTATCGCTGGAACGAACACAACGGTGCCGACAACCGCCCGCGCCTGCAGGCGTTGTCGCTCAGTCACCAGCCCAGCCCGTGGATGGGCGACCGCCAGACCTTCCAGGTGATGCCGTCCAAACACAGCGGCGCGCCGGAAGCGGACCGCGTCAAACGCGCGCTGGCGTTCTCGCACGCCAACGAAGTGGCCAGGCCGTATCGCTACGCAGTGCAGCTGGACAACGGCATCCAGGCCGAGATCGCCCCCACCGATCACGCGGCGCTGTTCCGCTTCCGCTTTCCACCCGGAGGCGATGCCAACCTGCTGTTCGACAACGTGGATGCACGCGGTGGGCTGACCCTGGATGCGGCCACGCAAACGCTCTCGGGCTATACCGATGTGCGCAGCGGCCTGTCCACCGGCGCCACGCGCATGTACGTGTACGCCCGCTTCGATACGCCATGGAAGGCGAGCGGCCGCAGCGACACCGGCCGGCCGACTGGCTGGATCAAGTTCGCTACAGGCAGCACGCGCGAAGTGCAGATGCGCATCGCCACGTCGCTGATCTCGCTGGAACAGGCCAAGCACAACCTGGCCCTGGAGATCGCGCCACAGGACTCGCTGGAGCGCGTGGCTGCGCGTGCGCAGGACGCATGGGATGCGCTGCTTGGGCGGGTCGAAGTGGCGGGGGCCAGCGACGATCAGCGCACCACGCTGTATTCCAATCTGTACCGGCTGCATCTGTACCCGAACTCCGCGCACGAGAATGCCGGCAGCGCCAGCGCGCCGGACTGGCGCTATGCCAGCCAGAACAGCTGGTCCGACGAAGCCACCGATGGCAGCGCCGTGCGCAGCTTTGCGCCGATCCGCGACGGCCGTGTCTACGTCAACAACGGGCTGTGGGATACGTTCCGCACCGCGTGGCCTGCCTATGCGCTGTTTGCACCCGAGGCCGGCGCGCTGGTGCAAGGATTTCTGGAGCAGGCGCGTGCCGGCGGCTGGGTGGCGCGCTGGTCCTCGCCGGGTTACGCCGACCTGATGGTGGGCACCAGTTCGGATGTGGCCTTTGCCGATGCCTGGCGCAAGGGCGTGCAAGGGTTCGATCCGGCCGAGGCCTACGCCGCCGCGTTGAAGAACGCCACCGTGGTGCCACCCGCCCGGCACGTGGGGCGCAAGGGCATGGCCCGTTCCACCTTCCGCGGCTATGCCGATACCGACACGCACGAGGGCATGTCGTGGTCGATGGAAGGTGCACTCAACGACTTCGGGATTGCGGGCATGGCCGATGCACTCGCACAACAGACGCCGGACGCCGCAGCGCGCGAGCGCTATGCCACCGAGGCGCTGTATTTCCGCCACCGCGCCGCTGGCTACGCGGCGCTGTTCGACCCGGCAATCGGCTTCTTCCAGGGCCGTACGCCCGATGGCGGCTGGCGCCTGGATGCCGCGCACTACGATCCACGCGAATGGGGCAACGATTACACCGAATCCAGCGGCTGGACCTTTGCCTTCACCGCACCACACGATGGCGAGGGCCTGGCCGCACTGTATGGCGGACGCGACGCGCTGGCGACCAAGCTGGATACGTTCTTTGCCACGCCGGAAACAGCACAGGCCGCGCTTTCCGGCTCGTATCGCGGCGTGATCCATGAGATGACCGAAGCGCGCGATGTGCGCATGGGCATGTACGCGCATAGCAATCAGACCGCGCACCACATCCCGTGGATGTATCTGTACGCCGGCCAGCCGTGGAAGACTCAGCAGCTGACGCGCGAGATCCTGGCACGGCTGTATCTGGGCAGCGAGATCGGTCAGGGCTATGCCGGCGACGAAGACAACGGCGAGATGTCGGCATGGTATCTGTTCGCCGCGCTCGGGCTGTATCCCTTGCGCATGGGCGCGCCGGAATATGTGATCGGCTCGCCGCTGTTCACGCATGCCAGCGTGCAACTGCCCAATGGCCGCACGCTCACGGTCAACGCGCCGCAGAATTCGCCGCGCAATGTATATGTGCAATCGCTCAAGGTCAACGGCAAGCCGTGGCGCAAGACCTGGTTGCCGCATGCCGACATCGCCAAGGGCGCAACGCTGGACTTCGTCATGGGCCCACGCCCGTCACGCTGGGGCACGGATGCGGATGCGGTGCCGCCATCGCTGACGCCGCCGGGACAGCACCCTGCGCCGTTGCAGGATCTGCTGGGCACGCGCGCGCGCATCACGCGGGACGATGGTGGCGCGGTGGACGCATTGCACGACGACGATGCGGCAACGATGGCCACGCTGTCGTCCACGTCTGCGGTCACGGTGAGCGGCATCGACGCCGGCACGCCGACGCTATATACCCTCACCAGCGGCAACGCGGCGATTGCCAACGGCGGGTGGACCTTGGAGGCGCGTGCCGGGAGTGGTCACTGGACGGTGATTGATCAACGTCGCGATGAGGTGTTCCGCTGGCCCCTGCAGACGCGGCCCTTCCGGATCGCAACGCCCGGCGCGTACACGGACTACCGGCTGCGTGTGAGCACACCCAAGCCGGTGCAGTTGGCGGAGATCGAATTGCTGCGTGCGGCGCCTGTGTCGCCGTGAGAGTTTGGCGACGCGCGCGTGCCGGTGGCGCAGTGAGTGCTGACATGCTGGCCTGGTAGCGACGACCAGGCATGGCAGGCGGGTGCCGCGTTGTCGCGTGCTTGAAATGTTGCGCTGACTGTTTGGGCTTGCGCACATGCGGGCAGACCGCAGTCGCTCTGCAACTCGTCCGAATGCGCGCTCATTGCTTTACGTGCGTGCCCTAACCCGAACCCTTCTCCCGCCGGGAGAGGGCTTTCAGCCACATTGCAGGCGTACGGCAGCGAGTGACTGGCGCACCACTGATGCGCAGCGGATAGCGCATAAAAGGCTGTTGCTCGTGATCGCCGCACTCAAGCAGCAGTTGCATCAGCTTTTCGCATCGGCAATTGCTTCAGCGCGATATCCGTAGGAGCGCGCTCGCGCGCGACAGGGCTCTACCGATAACACTCAAATGTTTCTCGAACAGATGCTCCAGCTAGTTGTTCTAGCCCGTTGCCCGAGCTATCCGTTAGACGGTTTGCATAGCTGCTTGCTGCAGAGACTTGCCTCAACCGCGTTGTTCTCGGCGCCTTCGCATGTAGACGCCATCGCACCCACTACTGTCGAACCTGCAACCGCAATTGGCGTTATCGATAACCGAGGCGTCATTCAACGCCTCGGTTATCAACGCTGCAGCATCAGCCGCCGTTCTTCTCGGCGTTGTGCTTCTCGGCATCACGCTGCTTGCGGATCTGCGCATCCACCGCAGCAATCGCGGTCATGTTCATCACCCGGCGCGAGGTAGCGCTGGTGGTGAGGATGTGCACCGGCTTGGAGATGCCCATCAGGATCGGGCCAATGGCTACGCCGTCGGTGAACACGCGCACCAGGTTGTAGGCGATGTTGGCCGCTTCCAGGTTGGGCAGCACGAACAGGTTGGCGCGGCCCTTGAGCGTGCTGTTGGGCATGATCTGCTTGCGCAGCGCTTCGTCCCAGGCGGTGTCGCCCTGCATTTCGCCGTCGATGTTGAGCTCGGGCTTGCGCTTGAGCAGGGCTTCGCGCACTTCGCGCATCTTCAGGGCGTCACGCGAATCGTGGCTACCGAAGTTGGAATGCGACAGCAGCGCGATGTTGGGCTCGATGCCGAACAATTTCAGGCGATACGCGGCCTGCAAGGTGGCTTCGACCACCTGCTCCACGGTGGGGTCTTCCTGCACGTGCGTATCCAGGAAGAAGAACACGCCCTGCTGGTTGATCACGCCGGTCATGGCCGAGGTGGAGCTTACGCGCGGTTCCAGCGGAATCACGCTGCGCGCGTAGCCCAGCTTCTTGTGGAAGCGCCCCACCACGCCCGACAGCATCGCGTCGGCTTCGCCGCGCGCCACCATCACTGCGGCAATCAGGGTCGGACGCGAGCGCATCAGTTCCTTGGCCGCGGTCACGGTCACGCCACGGCGCTCGGTGAGCGCGTAGTAGTACTGCCAGTAATCGTTGAAGCGCGGGTCGTCGTGGATGTTGGTGATCTCGAAATCTTCACCGGCACGGATGCGCAGCCCCATGCGCTGGATACGCGCTTCGATGACGTCCGGGCGGCCGATCAGGATCGGCAGCGCCAGCCCTTCGTCGATGACGTTCTGCACCGCACGCAGCACCACCTCTTCTTCGCCTTCGGCATACACCACGCGCTGCTTGTCGGCGCGCGCGCGGTCGTAGACCGGCTTCATCATCAAGCTGGTGCGGTAGACGAACTGGCTGAGCCGGTCGCGGTAGGCCGCCATGTCGGCGATCGGGCGCGTGGCCACGCCCGAATCCATCGCCGCCTGCGCCACCGCCGAGGACAGCTCCACCAGCAGGCGCGGGTCCAACGGACGCGGAATCAGGTATTCCGGGCCGAAGCTCGGGGTTTCGCCACCATAGGCCGCGCCCAGGTCGGAGGCCTCGCGCCGCGCCATCGCCGCAATCGCCTTGACGCAGGCGATTTTCATGTCTTCGTTGATGCCGGTAGCGCCCACGTCCAGCGCGCCGCGGAACAGGTAGGGGAAGCACAGCACGTTGTTGATCTGGTTCGGGTAGTCCGAACGGCCGGTGCCGATGATGCAATCCGGGCGCACCGCCTTGGCCGCTTCCGGGGTGATTTCCGGGTTGGGGTTGGCCAGCGCGAAGATCACCGGCTGGCGCGCCATGGTGGCGACCATTTCCGGCTTGAGGATGCCGGCCGCCGACAGGCCCAGGAAGATGTCGGCACCTTCGACGATTTCGGCCAGGGTGCGCTTGTCGGTGTCGCGCGCGTAGCGCTGCTTGTCCGGGTCCAGATCGGTGCGGCCGGTGTGGATCACGCCATCGCGGTCCAGCGCCAGGATGTTCTCCGGCTTCAGGCCCAGCGAGACCAGCATGTTGACGCACGAGATCCCTGCCGCGCCCATGCCGGTGGTGGCCAGCTTGACGTCTTCGATCTTCTTGCCGGTGACCACCAGCGCATTGAGTACCGCCGCGCCGACGATGATGGCAGTGCCGTGCTGGTCGTCATGGAACACCGGGATGTTCATGCGCTCGCGCAGCTTGCGCTCGACGATGAAGCACTCCGGCGCCTTGATGTCTTCCAGGTTGATGCCGCCGAAGGTCGGCTCCAGGCTGGCGATGATGTCCACCAGCTTGTCCGGATCGTTCTCGTTGATCTCGATGTCGAACACGTCGATGCCGGCGAACTTCTGGAACAGCACGCCCTTGCCTTCCATCACCGGCTTGGAGGCCAGCGGACCGATGTTGCCCAGGCCCAGCACCGCGGTGCCGTTGGTGATCACCGCCACCAGATTGCCGCGCGCGGTGAGCTCGCTGGCCTGGGTGGCGTCCTCGACGATGGCCTCGCAGGCGAAGGCCACGCCAGGCGAATACGCCAGCGACAGATCGCGCTGGGTCAGCATCGGCTTGGTCGCGGTGACCTTGATCTTGCCGGCCGGCTGCTGGCGGTGATAGTCGAGGGCGGCCTGTTTGAAGTCGTCGTTGGACATCGGCTGTGTAGGTCTCAAGGGCGCAGAAGAGCTGAATTCTACCCTCCTGCCTGAACAAGGGCCTGTCGCGCAGCTGTCAGCGCGGCAGGAAGATCGGTTGCTGCAATGCAAAAACGGCCCTGCATCCCGCCGGGATACCAGCGGAATACAGGGCCGTAGGAAGCATCAGCGTGCGCTGACCGGCGCGACTGCGTCCGGCGGCGGCACCGGTGCCTGCAGCGGCGGCGCACGGCCATCCAATGCCAGGCTCAATTGGTCACGGTCCAGCGCATTTTCCCAACGCGACACCACCACCGTGGCCACTGCATTGCCGATGAAGTTGGTCAGCGAGCGGCACTCGCTCATGAAACGGTCCACGCCCAGGATCAGCGCCATGCCGGCCACCGGCACATCCGGCACCACCGACAGCGTGGCCGCAAGCGTAATGAAGCCGGCGCCGGTCACGCCGGCTGCACCCTTGGAGCTGAGCATCGCCACCGCCAGCAAGGTGATCTGCTGGCCGAGGGTGAGGTCGACGTTGGTGGCCTGGGCGATGAACAGCGCCGCCAGGGTCATGTAGATGTTGGTGCCGTCCAGGTTGAACGAGTAGCCGGTCGGCACGACCAGGCCCACCACCGACTTCTCGCAGCCGGCCTTTTCCATCTTCTCCATCAGCGACGGCAATGCCGATTCCGACGAGGAGGTGCCCAGCACCAGCAGCAGCTCGGCCTTGAGGTAGCGGATCAGCTTGAGCACCGAAAAGCCGCACAACCGGCAGACGATGCCCAGGATCACCAGCACGAAGAACAGCGAGGTCAGGTAAAACGAGCCCACCAGCCAGGCCAGATTGACCAGCGATTCCACGCCGTACTTGCCGATGGTGAAGGCGATTGCACCGAATGCACCGATCGGCGCGGCCTTCATCAGCATGTGCACCAGGCGGAACACCGGGGCGGTGAGCGCTTCCAGGAAGCTCAGCACCGGGCGGCCACGTTCGCCCACCAGCGCCAGCGCGATGCCGAACAGCACCGCCACGAACAGCACCTGCAGGATGTTGCCATCGACGAACGCGCTGATCAGCGTGGCCGGGATGATGTCCATCAAAAAGCCGACCAGGCTCAGCTCGTGCGATTTCTGCACGTAGGTGTTGACCGCGCTCTGGTCCAGCTCGGCCGGGTTGATGTTCATGCCGGCGCCCGGCTGCACCACGTGCGCCACCACCATGCCGACGATCAACGCCAGCGTGGAGAAGAACAGGAAGTAGGTCATCGACTTGGCGAAGACCCGGCCCACCGTCTTGAGGTGGGTCATGCCGGCGATGCCGGTGACGATGGTCAGGAAGATCACCGGCGCGATGATCATCTTCACCAGCTTGATGAAGGCATCGCCGAGTGGCTTGAGGCTTTCGGCGAAGGCCGGCTCGAAATGGCCCAGCAGGGCGCCAAGAACGATCGCCACCACCACCTGGAAATACAACTGGCGGTAGAAGGGGACAGGCGCCGGCAGGGGGCCGGCAGGCTTGCTGATGTGCATGACACCACTCCGAGGGAACTTGGAGGGCGCCTGAGCCAGGCACCCGGTGCAGGCATTCTGGCCGCACGTCACAGCCCGGGCCGATAACCCATTGGTACTACGCACTGGGCGTTGCCTGAACCTGGTCTTACACTTCAGCCACGCGCCCCTCGGCCGTTAATTCCGTTTAACGCAGACACCGACTTTCTGTGCTGTTGGCCGTCCCGGACCCTGCGCGTTTCATGAAGCTGTTCATTGCGCTCGCCATGGCAGGACGCCCGGCCCCTACTTTTCCTCGCCGAAGATCATTCCTATGCGCCTCAATCCGCTCGTTCTTGCGCTGGCCATCGCCGCCGCGCCCGCCGCCCATGCCGCCACCTCGATCGAGAACTGGCCCACCAAGTACACCTTCGGTGACGGCACCGAAATCGGCCTGACCGGCAACTACGCCTACGACGACAACAATTTCTCCGGCGACGACCGCCTGGAAGACCGCACCGATTTCCGCCGCAAGGAATTCGGCGCCACCTTGAAGAAAAAGGGCGTCTACGACGCCATGGTGTATTTCGACTTCGAAGCCAAGCTGTGGCTTGACGTGTTCTTCCGCTTCGAAACCAAGGCGCTGCTGGGCCAGGACTACGGCCGGGTACGCCTGGGCTACATGAAGGTGCCGGTGGGCCTGGAAGCGGTGCAGAGTTCGCGTGCGGGCAGCTTCATGGAACTGGGCCTGCCGGTGCAGGCGGTGTTCCAGGGTCGCCGGACCGGCGTGGAATGGACCCTGGAACGCCCGCAGTACCTGCTGCAGGCCGGCGCATACGGCGGCCAGGACCTGCAGGGGGACAACCCCGGCACCACCCAGGCTGTGCATGCGGCCTGGACCCCGTTCAAGGCCGAAGGCAACGTGCTGCACCTGGGCATCGCCGGCTCGGTGGAAAACCCGCGCGGCTTCAGCGACGGCCGTGGCGTGTCGTTCAGCCCGCGCGTGCGGCTGCGCGCCCGCCCGGAAGCCGGGTTGACCGATGTGCGCCTGATCGACACCGGCACCATCCTCGATGTGGATCACGTGATCCGCACCGGCGTGGAAGCGGTGTGGATCCACGGCCCGTTCTCGCTGCAGAGCGAAGCGCTGCGTGCCGAAGTGGCGCGTAATGCCGGCCAGCCGCACTTCATCGCCCAGGGCCAGTACGTGTATGGCACCTGGTCGCTGACCGGCGAGTCGCGTAGCTATGCCGGCGGCGTGCCAGGCAACATCAAGCCCGCCCACGATTACGGCGCGGTCGAACTGACTGCCCGCTACAGCCGCCTGAATCTGGAAGACAACAACGTCCACGGCGGCCGTCAGCACGACACCACCATCGGTGCCAACTGGTACCTCACCAGCCACTTCAAGATGCAGGCCAACTACAGCTGGGTGGATTCCTCGCGCAACGGCGTGCATGAAACCCCGCACGTGATGGAGCTGCGCGCGCAGGTGATGTTCTAAGCGCCCACGGCTAACGCCTCATCCCGCATCACCCTGCGGCCGCCTCCTTCGGGACGCGGCCGCAGTCGTGTGTGCGGTGGCTGCGCCCAGCGCCCGCCGCCGCCATACTTGCGCGATGTATTCCTCGCAACGCCGCCGCCTGCTGTTCACCTTGTCGATTGTGCTGGGCGGGATGCTGGTGGCCATGTTCGCGGCCGGTTACTTTGTCGAACAGAACGCACTGCGCGAGGAAAGCGCCTCCGTGCAACGCCAGCTGCGCCTGTATGCGCAGGCGCTGCAGCAACGCATCGACCGTTACCGCACCCTGCCGCAGATCCTGACGCTGGACCCGGACCTGCGCGCGGCCGTCGACGCGCCGTTGTCGGCCGACCAGGTCGAACGCCTCAACCGCAAACTCGAACGCGCCAACAACGTCACCCAGTCTTCCACGCTGACCCTGATCAACCGCGACGGCATCGCGCTGGCCGCCAGTAACTGGCGCGGCGCGCGCAGCAACGTGGGCGTGGATTATGCGTTCCGCCCGTACTACCAACAGGCCTTGGCCAGTGGCAGCGGCAGCTTCTACGGCATCGGCCTGACCACCGGCGAGCCGGGCTACTTCCTGTCCCAGGCCATCCGCGACCCTGCCGGGCAGGTGCAGGGCGTGGTGGTGATCAAGATCGCGCTGGCGGCACTGGAGCGCGAATGGCTGCAGACCCCGGACATCGTGCTGGCCTCCGACGCGCACGATGTGGTGTTCCTGGCCAGCCGCCCGCAGTGGCGCTACCGCATGCTCGCCCCGCTCAGCGAACGTGACCGGCGCGAACTGCAGGCCACCCGCCAGTACGCCAGCCAACGCCTGCTGCCGTTGCAGCGCCGGGTGATCGAACCCACCGGCAGTGGCGGTGTGCTGGCGGAGGTGCAGATGCCGCCCCTGAGCGGCCAGGTGCTGTGGCAGACCCTGCAGGTGCCCGAGAGCGGCTGGCGCCTGCACCTGCTGCACGACACCCGCGCCAGTGCGGCCGCCGGCCGCGCGGCGGCCATCGCGGCGGCCGGTGCGTGGCTGGCGCTGGCGCTGCTGTGGTTGTTCGTGCAGCAGCGTAGCCGGCTGTCGGCCTTGCGCCAGCGCAGCCGGAATGAACTGGAAACGTTGTTGCAGCAACACGCCGAAGAATTGCGCACCGCCCAGGATGGCGTGGTGGCAGCGGCCCAGCAGGCCAACACTGGCCTGAGTCGCAGCCTGGAACATCTGCCGCAAGGCGTTGTGGTCATCGACGCGGCGCTGAACCTGGTCGCGTGGAATTCCCGCTATGTGGAACTGTTCCGCTTTCCCGCCGAGCTGCTGCAGGTCGGCCGGCCGATCGAAGACCTGTTCCGCTTCAACGCGCGCCGCGGCCTGCTCGGGCCCGGCCCGATCGAGGCCGCCATCGAACGCCGCCTCAACCATCTGCGCAGCGGCAAACCGCACATGCGCGAGAGCGAGAAGGAAGACGGCACGGTGCTGGAAATCCGCGGCAACCCGCTGCCCGATGGCGGTTTTGTCACCAGCTACGCCGACATCACCACCTACAAGAACGCCGCGCGCGAACTGCGCTCGCTGGCCGATGCGCTGGAACACCGCGTAGCCGAGCGCACGCGCGATCTGGCAGCAGCCAAGCGCGAGGCCGAAAGCGCCAACCGCTACAAGACCCGCTTCGTCGCATCGGCAGTGCACGACCTGCTGCAGCCGCTCAATGCCGCGCGCATGTTCGTCTCGGTGTTGCGTGGGCAGGTGCACGCCACCGGCAGTGCGCAACTGGTGGACAACATCGACGGCGCACTGGCGGCGCAGGACGCCATCCTCAACAGCCTGCTCGACATCTCGCGCCTGGAAGCCGGCAGCCTGAAAACCCAGGTCCGCGATTTTGCGATCGGCCCGCTGCTGGACACCCTGGCGCGCGAGTTCGGCATCCTGGCCGAAGACCGCGGCCTGGTGCTCGACTGGGTGCCCACCTCGGCGGTGGTGTTGAGCGACGAAACCCTGTTGCGTCGCATCCTGCAGAACTTCCTGTCCAATGCGATCCGCTACACCCCGCGCGGCCGCGTGCTGCTGGGGTGCCGTCGGCGTGGCGGCTGGTTGCGCATCGAAGTGCATGATCAGGGCCCGGGCATTCCCGAAGCGCTGCAGCACGAAATCTTCGAAGAATTCCGCCGCCTCGACGACGGCGTGGCCAACGACCGTGGCGCAGGCCTGGGCCTGGCGATTGTCGAGCGCATCGGCCGCCTGCTCGGGCATCGCATCGGCCTGCGCTCCACGCTGGGCGGCGGCAGCGTGTTTTCGGTCAGCGTGCCGCTGGGCGAACGTGCGGCCATCGTGCAGCCATTGCCCACGCCGCAGCTGCAGCACGAACACGGCAACGACCCCATCCTGCACGGCTGTCGGGTGTGGTGCGTGGACGATGATCCGCGCGTGTGCGAGGCCACGCGTGCACTGCTGGAGCGCTGGGAATGCCGGGTCGATTTTGCCGGCGGCCCCGACGACGCGCTGGCCGCGGCCAGCCCCGACGATGCACCGGAACTGCTGCTGCTGGACGTACGCATGGGCAACCATTACGGCCCGATGCTGCTGCCGCAACTGGTGGCGCAATGGCAGCGCGAACCGCGCGTCATCCTGGTCACCGCCGAACCCAGCCCCGCCCTGCGCGAGCATGCGCTGGAAGCGGGCTGGGGCTTCCTGTCAAAACCGGTCCGGCCGCCGGCGCTGCGCGCGTTGGTCACGCAGATGTTGTTGCGGCGCGGGTAAGTCTGTGCGGCAACGCACAGGCGCAGGCACCGCTGCCTGGCGGGGTCGGATCGTGCACCACCACTTCGCGTTTCAACGTCAGGCACTGGCCGTTAGCCTGAATCATCGTGCTTCCGCACCTGCAAGGTGGACGCCCGATGATGAAGACGACGCTGCTTCTGTTGACGTCCTTGTTGATTGTCAGCTGCGCAGGCGGATTCACGGCGCATGCGCAGGACGCCCCGGCCGCTGCGCAGCCCGGGCCATCAGCACGCGTGCAGATGGATCCCTACACGGCAGGCAAACTGATCACCGTGCTGGATCAGGTCGCACGCCACCGCCATTTCAGCACCGGCCACATGATCGATGTGGTGTCCGCGTAATTTTTGGCAACGCCGTATTGTCTACAGGGCGAATCAGTGATGCGCGCTTTGCGCCGGCAGAGAATATGGCATCCGCAGGCTGCATGAGCTTGGCTGCCGCGTAATAGCCGGTTGCAGCAGTGCATGCGCCACCTTGCGACTAGCTAGCTACGCAGCGGCTGAGGCGCTGTATCCGAAGCGCCCACGTGCCCTGCAGCACGCGCAGTGCGCTCAGCCCTCGCCTTCCGGCTCCAGCGCCTTGACCAGCACCGCTGCCTGGGTGCGGCTGTAGCAGTCCAGCTTTTTCAGGATGGCGGTGACATGCACCTTGACGGTGTTCTCGGCCAGGCCCAGTTCGTGCGCAATCTGCTTGTTCAACAGGCCATCGGCCAGGCACAGCAACACGCGAAATTGCTGCGGCGTGAGCTGGGCGAGCTTGGCCGCCAATTGCGCATCGGCTTCCGAGCGCTCGGCGGTCATCGGCGGGAACCAGGTGCCACCATCGAGCACGCTGGCCACCGCAGTGCCAATCGATTCGGCCGGGGTGGACTTGGGAATGAAGCCGGCCGCGCCGAACTGCTGCGCGCGCCGGATCACGCGTGGGTGGTCGTTGGATGAAATCACCACCACCGGAATGTCCGGATGCTCGCCACGCACGTGCAACAGCGCCGAGAAGCCGCGTGCGCCCGGCATGGCCAGGTCCAGCAGCACCAGCTCGGCCTGCGGATGCGAGCGCAGCATCGCGCTCAAGGTGGTGGCGCTGGAGGCCTCCACCACTTCGGCAGTGGGCAGGGTCTGGTGCAGCACGTGGATCACGGCAGCACGGAACAACGGGTGGTCGTCGGCGACGAGGATGGTGAGATCGGCCATGCGCCAAGTCTGGCACATGGCTGCGTCGCTTTCCCGCTGCGCTGCGCGGTAGGTGGGTGGTGCGTGGAGCTGGACGGCCCGGGCATGCGGCAGGCGCGCTGCCGATGCGCTCGATGCACTGAACTCCGCGCACGCCTCGGATGGCAGACACGTAGACAATCCCTCCATCGAACGCCTGCATGGCGTGCATGCGCTGCTCAATTTCGCCGCGATCAAGCGGCCCGTTCAATGCGTGTTTTCACCATGAAACACGGGTCGGCCCACTCCGCGACCGCTCAGCGCGGCGGCTGGGTGCTGGCGCGCCAGGCTTCCAGGAACTGCCGGCGCTTGAGTTTGTCCAGATAGACCAGCAGGCCGGGACCAAGTGGAATCGGTCGGAACGGCGGCTGCGCCGAGCCACCGCGACCACCGGCCGACGGCAGGATCGGCATCAACCGCGCCTCGCGCGAGAGCACCTGCTGGCCGCGCGGCGAGAGCAGGTAATCCAGGAACCGGCGCGCCTCGGGCGCGTGCGGCGCGGTCTTGGGGATCACCGCGGTGCGCAGCGCCACCAACGTGTAGTCCTGCGGCTGCACGATGCCCAGCGGCGCGCCGGCATCGATGCGCGCCTGTGCGTAGGAGCCGAGCACGTTATAGGCCAGCAACAACTCGCCGCGGCTGACACGGTCCAGCAAGGTGCCGGTACGTTCTTCCAGACGCACCTGGTTTGCCCCCAGCGCGGCCAGCAACGCGCCGGCAATGCTGCCCACCTGCCCGTCCTGGGTGGCGAACAGATAGCCCACGCCGCTGCGCTCGGCATCGTAGGTGCCCACCTTGCCGCGCAACGGCGCATCGGGTGAACGCAACAACGCGAGCAGTTGCCGGCGTGTACGCGGCACCCGCGCGGCGGCGAGCTTGCGCGTGTTGTAGACGATGGCCACCGGCTCGTAGCTGATGCCGAAGACTTCGTGCCGCCACTGCGCCCAGGCCGGCAGCGCTTCGGTCTGCGCCGAGCGATGCGTCAACGCGTGGCCATCGTTCACCAGCTTGGTCTGCAGATCCATGCTGGCGCTGATCAGCAGATCCGCCTGCGGCGCATTGGCGGCCGGATGCAGGTACTGCTCGTAGATGTCCCAGGCGATCACGTCTTCGTAGATCACCTCGGTGCCGGGATGCAGGCGCTGGTAGTCCTGGATCACCGCGCCAAACACTTCCAGATCGGTCGAGCCCTGCACGCGCAGCTGCGCCTGCACCGCGCCCTGTGCCGGAAATCGCCGTACATCGCCGGGCGCCGCCCAGGCCAGTCCGCACAGCAGCAGCAACACCACACCACACACCACGCGCATCACGCCGTGCCTCCGGGAAAATGCAATGACGCAATCAGCCCGCCGCCGATGCGATTGGACAGATCGATGCGCCCACCGTGCGCCTCGACCACGCGTTTGACGATCGCCAGGCCCAGGCCCGCCCCACCGGCCGGTGCATCCGGGCCGCGCACAAAACGCTCGAACACCCGCTCGGCCTCGGCCGGCGGAATGCCCGGGCCGTGATCGGCGATGGTCAGCACATGCTGGTGGCCGTCGCTGGTCAGGGCAACCTGCAATGGCGCGCCGGCGCCGTATTTGCAGGCGTTGTCGATGAGATTCTTCAAGGCCTCGCGCAGCAGCAAGGCATCGCCGCGCAGCAGCGCCGGCTGCGGGTCGATCGCCAGATGCACGCGCGGTGCCTCCTCGCCACGTGGCAGTGCGTCATGCAGTGCCTGGTGCAGGAGTTCGACCAGATCGACCGTGGCAAACCGCTGCAGATTGGCGCGATGGATCACGCTGGCATCGCTGAGCAGCTGATTGAGCAGGCGGCTCATATGGCTGGCGTTGCGTTCGATCGCCACCAGGCTGCGCTGCATGTCGCGCGGGTCGTCGTCGTCCATCGCCAGCTGCGCCTGCGCACGCAACGCGGCCAGCGGCGTGCGCATCTGGTGCGCAGCCTCGGCCATGAACGCGCGCAGGGTTTCGTTGCTGGACGACAACCGCGCCATGAAGCGGTTGAGCGCGGCGACCATCAACTGCATTTCCTGCGGTGCGGGCACCGTGAGCGGTTTCAGATCGGAGGGCTCGCGCCGCGAGAGATCACGCTCGATGCGTTGCAGCGGGCGCAACGCGCGATACACGCCAATCCACACCAGCGCCAGCGCCAGCAGCGACAGCACCGCGATCGCCACCAATGCGTTGAGCACCACATCGCGCGCCACCGCGTCGCGCGCGCGGCGGGTCTGGCCCACCTGCACGCGCACCTCGCCCTGCCCGGAGTCCGAGGCCACCCGATGCATCACCACCGCAAAGCGCACCGGCTCGCCGCTGTAGTTTGCGTCGAACAACAGCGGCCGCTCGCCATCGGGTGCACGCGGCGGCAGCGGCAAGGTGTCTTCGCCGGTGATGGTGCGGCCCTGTGCATCGAACACGCGGTAGAACACGCGGTCTTCCGGCGCCATGCCCAGCAGGTCGAGCGAGGCATACGGCAGATCCACCTGCCAATCGCCGCCCACCAACGCCACGCTGTCGATGATCGACAACGCCGACGACACCAGCAGGTGGTCGTAGGAGCGATTGGCCGCACGCTCGCCGTAATCGCGCGCGGCAAAGAACAGCACCACCGCGCCCAGCAGCGACAGGCTGCTCAGATACAGCAGCAGCGTGCGCCGGATCGACGGCGCCACCGCGTGGGCTTCAGCCATCGCTGCCGGCCTCGGCGACGGCCTGCGGGTCGGCCTCTTCCAGCTTGTAGCCGGCGCCACGCACGGTGACGATGCGCAGCGGCGCACCGATCAACTTGCGGCGCAGCCGGCCCACATATAGCTCGATCGCATTGGGGCCGACATCGTCATCGAAACCGAACAACCCGTTGCCGATCTCGTCCTTGCCCACCACCTGGCCCAGCCGTCCGATCAGGATTTCCAGCAGCCGGTACTCGCGATTGGGCAACTCGATCGCCACCCCGTCCAGGCTCACGGTGTGCGCAGCGTTGTCGAACACGAACGCGCCGAGTTGCACCACCTCGCTGGCCTGGCCGCGATTACGCCGCAGCAGCACCCGGCAGCGCGCTTCGAACTCACGAAAGTCGAACGGCTTGCCCAGGTAATCGTCGGCCCCCACATCCAGCGCCTGCACGCGGTCTTCGATGCCATCACGCGCGGTCAGCATCAGCACCGGCGTGGTGTCGCCGCGCTCGCGCATCCCGGCCAGCACGCGCAATCCATCCAGCTTGGGCAAGCCGATATCCAGCACCACCAGATCAAAGCTCTGGTAGCGCAACACGCTGGCCGCGGCCAACCCGTCCTGCTGCCAATCCACCGCATGCCCGCTACGGCGCATGCGCCGCACGATGGCATCGGCAAGGTCGGCGTTGTCTTCTACGAGCAACAGGCGCATTGGGGCAGGGAATCGTGAATAGGGAATGGGGAATCGCAACAGCACGTCACCGCGGCCGGAAGGTAACAGGCCTCGCCAACAAAAGCTCTCCCATCCAAACCATGTACTGCAGTCCGTCGCTGTTGCGATTCCCCATTCCCGACTCCCGATTCCCGCACCTGACAGGTCCATGACAGCTTCGCGGGACTAGGCTGCAGCCAGCTCGCCGTGACGCGGTTGCGGCCGATTGATTGCCTGTGCTGCACACATGTACCTGGGAGGGTCTGTGATCAACGACACCTTGCGCTTGCGCGCCATTACCGCCTGTGCGGCCATCTGTCTGGCGCCGGCGGCTCACGCGGCCGATGACGAAGGCCCGGTGACCGCCGAAGTGGGCGGACGCGTGCATTGGGATTTCACCGTCTTCGACAACGATGAACGCGGCACACCCGAGCGCAACGACACCCAGTTCCGCCGTGTCTGGCTGGACGTGGCCGGCAAGTTCTACGGGTTCAACTACAAGGCCGAGGCGGAGTTCGCCGGCCTGCAGTACGAACCCGGCAGCCGCGGCATCCTGGCGCGCGATGTCTACATCGCCAAGAAGTTCTCCGCCGGCACGCTGACCGTGGGCCAGTTCAAGCAGTACTTTTCGCTCGACGACCGGACCGGCTCCAACTATGGCCCGTTCCTGGAACGCGGCTACGCCTCGACCACGCTGGCACCGATCTACCGCAAGGCGATTTCCTGGCAGACCAGCCGCCCGGATGCCACCTGGTCCACGGCCGCCTACAGCCTGGAAAGCATCGACAATTCGGCCACCAAGGGCGGTGCGCTGGGCACGCGCCTGACCTTCGCACCGGAAATGGGCGACGCACGGCTGCGCCATCTGGGCGTGTCGCTGGCGCACGAGCGCTACTCGCATCCCGGCAGTGGCGGCGCCTCACCGCTGCTGATCCGCCCGCGCCCGGAGAACGATCTCGCCAACAACAGCCGCATCACGCTGGCACGCTTCGCCGATGGCCGCGACACCGACTTCGACAAATGGTCGTTGGAATATGCCGAAGTAGTCGGCCCGTGGTCGTGGCAGACCGAGTTCAGCGGCGGCCTGCTCGACGATGGCGCGCAGCATGCCAAGGTGCTGGCCAGCTATGGCCTGGTCAGCTGGTTCGTGACCGGCGAGTCGCGCGGCTACGACCGCAAGACCGGCCGCTTCAGCCGCATCAAGACGCCCAACCGCCCGTCCGGCGCATTCGAGCTGGCACTGCGTTACGACTACATGCGCGGCGACCAGCATCTGGATGGCCAGCCCGATTTCATCAACGCCAGCACGCAGTCCTGGACGCTGGGCGGCAACTGGTATTTCAAGCCGAACCTGCGCGTGATGCTCAACGTCATCGACAGCCGCAACCGCGACCGCACGATGAATGCAGTGGTCGATCACACGCTGGCGGTGACCGGCCGGTTTCAGTACGACTTCTGATGCACTCCTGCGTCGCGCCCCGGTTTCACAACAGTTCGGCATGCGTCGCCGCGATGCAGCGTCGTCACTGCGCACGCACGACGGTTGTCGTCTTTGCCGTTGCGGCAGTGACGCAATGAGCAGGTTTGCTGCAGTTCCGCACCACCGCCGCAGCGCGTCCTGCGCAGCGGTGCGCCCCACCCTCTCCCTGCTGTATGTCCCAAAGGATTTGCCCGCATGCTGACCGCGCTCGGTTTCGGAATGGTGATCACCTTCATGTACCTGATCATGAGCAAGCGGCTGTCGCCGCTGGTGGCTCTGATCACGGTGCCGATCGTGTTCGCATTGCTCGGCGGCTTCGGCACCGGCATCAACGAGATGATGCTCGACGGCATCAAGAAGATCGCGCCCACCGGCGTGATGCTGATGTTCGCCATCCTCTATTTCGGGGTGATGATCGATGCCGGTCTGTTCGACCCACTGGTCGGCCGCATCCTGCGCCTGGTCAAGGGCGATCCGCTGAAGATCGTCATGGGCACGGCGATCCTGGCGATGCTGATCTCGCTCGATGGCGACGGCTCCACCACCTACATGATCACCGTCTCGGCGATGCTGCCGCTGTACCAGCGGCTGGGCATGAACGCGCTCAACCTCACCTGCGTCACCATCCTGGCCAGCGGCGTGATGAATCTCACCCCGTGGGGCGGCCCCACCGCGCGTGCCGCCACCGCATTGCATGTGGATCCGGCCGATGTGTTCGTGCCGCTGGTACCGGCCATGGCGATGGCGATCGCCGGCATCATTGCACTCGCCTGGCTGCTCGGCATGCGCGAGCGTCGCCGTCTGGGCGTGGTGCGCCTGCCGGCCGATGGCAACTGGCTGGAAACCAGCCTGCCCGACGACAACGACGCCCTGCCGCGCGTGGAAGACACCGAAGACATGAAGCGGCCCAAGCTGCTGTGGGTGAACCTGGTGCTCACCCTCGCGCTGATGGCCGCGCTGGTGGTGGGCATCCTGCCGATGCCGGTGTTGTTCATGATCGGCTTCGCGCTGGCGCTGATGATCAACTACCCCAACCTGGCCGAGCAGCGCCGCCGCCTGGTCAACCACGCCGGCAATGTGTTGTCGGTAGTGTCGCTGATCTTCGCTGCCGGCATCTTCACCGGCATCCTGTCCAACACCGGCATGGTCGAAGCGATGTCGCGCAGCTTCCTGGCGGTCATTCCCGACAGCTGGGGTCCGTACCTGGCGGTGATCACCGCCATCGTCAGCATGCCGTTTACGTTCTTCATGTCCAACGACGCGTTCTACTTCGGCGTGCTGCCAATCCTGTCCGAAGCCGCCGGCCATTACGGCATCACGCCCGTGGAAATGGCGCGCGCCTCGCTGGCCGGCCAGCCCGTGCATCTACTCAGCCCCCTGGTGCCCTCGACCTATCTGCTGGTCGGCCTGGCCAAGGTCGATTTCGCCGACCACCAGCGCTTCACCCTGAAATGGGCGGTGCTGATTTCGATGCTGATGCTGGCGGGCGGGCTGCTGTTTGGCTTGTTTCCGTTGGCGCGCTGAGGCCCGCCGGGATTGGGGAATCGGGAATGGGGAATCGCAAAAGCGGCGCTGCGCTGCCGTTTCGATTCCTGACTTCCACATAAAAAATAGAAACCGCGGCCCCTGCTCCACCGATTCCCCACTCCCGATTCCCCATTCCCAACTCCGAAGGAGTTCAAGCAATGACGCTTCGCATCGCATACGTCACCAGTGGCATGGGCAGTGTGGGCACTGCGATCTGCCAGAAACTGGCGCGCACCGGGCACACGGTGGTGGCCGGGTGTGGTCCTAATTCGCCGCGCAAATCGGCGTGGCTGCGTGAGCAACGCGAGCTCGGGTTCGACTTCGTTGCCTCCGAAGGCAACGCGGCCGATTGGGATTCCACCGTAGCTGCGTTTGCCAAGGTCAAGGCGGAGGTCGGCGAGATCGATGTGTTGGTCAACAACGCCGGTGGCAGCCGCGACACGCTGTTCCGCCAGATGAGCCGCGACGACTGGAATGCGGTGATTGCCAGCAACCTGCATTCGCTGTTCAACATCACCAAGCAGGTGGTGGATGGCATGACCTCGCGCGGCTGGGGGCGCATCGTCAACATCGGGTCGGTCAGCGCGCACAAGGGCCAGATCGGGCAGATCAACTTCGCTACCGCCAAGGCGGCCATGCATGGGTTCAGCCGTGCGCTGGCGCAGGAAGTGGCCTCGCGCGGCGTCACCGTCAACACCATTTCGCCCGGCTATATCGCCAGCGCTTCCATCAGCAATTTCCCACCGGATGTGCTGGACCGCCTGGCCACCTCGGTGCCGGTGCGCCGGCTCGGCAAGCCGGCCGAAGTGGCCGGCCTGTGCGCATGGCTGGCCTCCGACGACGCTGCGTATGTGACCGGCGCGGACTACGCGGTCAACGGCGGTTTGTACATGGGCTAGTGCGCCATGCACGTGCGGCGCTGCTGCGTGGAGGCTGGCATCCATCACGCACAGCGCAGCGATGCACCTGGCAACGCAGCAGTGCGTACAGCCGCCCGTGCTGCGGCCGCCTCCCGCGCATGCAGCAACGTTTGGCATCGCATCCCCCTGCACGCCGCAGCCCAACGCGCTCCGTTTCATGCCCTGCATCACCCCCCACAAGCACCGCGCCAGCGCGCTGCAATGCCTGAGCAAGCCGCTGTTTGCCAGCAGTTGTGCGCCCGCATGGCACCGCCAAATCCCCTGTAAGCGACCGCCACCGCAAGGCCTGCCCGACACGTGGCGTGCACGAACTGATTACACTCTGGCTTTTCCGCAGTGCGGTGCCATGGTCAAACATCCCGAACGCGCCACTCCTGCTGCACGCCCGCAGATGGCCGACATCGCGCGCATGGCGGGCGTGTCCGAGTCCACCGTGTCGCGTGCGCTGGCCGGCAGCCCGGTGGTGGCCGAGCGCACCCGTGCCTACATCAAGCAGATCGCCGCCGATGCGGGGTATCAGGTCGATCCGGTGGCACGCAGCCTGCGCGCCAAGCGCTCCAATACGGTGAGCGTCGCGGTGCCGATGATGCATGCGCTGGACCAGCCGCTGTCGGACCCGTTCCTGATGACCATGCTCGCGCTGCTGGCCGAAGAACTCACCGGCCGTGGTTACAGCATGCTGTTGTCCAAGCTCAATCGGCATCAGGACGGCTGGGTGGAACAACTCGCACGCGGCAGCCGCTCCGATGGCGTGATCGTGCTCGGGCAAAGCTCCGAACATGCTGCGCTGGATGCGGCCGCACGCGATGGCCTGCCGATGGCGGTGTGGGGTAGCCGGATCGACGGGCAGTCCTACATCAGCGTGGGCAGCGACAATTTCCAGGGCGGCGCACTGGCCACCGAGCACCTGATCGCCAGCGGCCGCCGGCGCATCGCCTTCCTGGGCGATGACCAGCTTCCCGAAGTGGCGCCGCGCTTTGCCGGCTACCGGCAGGCGCTGGAGCAGCATGGCCTGGAGTTCGACACGCGCCTGCACGCGCGCAGCCACTTCCTCAGCGAGGACGCCTACCGGCTGACCCGCGCCATGCTCAAGAAGACCGACGCACCCGATGGCCTGTTTGCCGCTTCCGACGTGATTGCGGTCGGCGCGATCCGCGCCCTGGTCGAAGCCGGCCACCGCGTGCCGCAGGACATTTCGCTGGTGGGCTTCGACGATATTCCGCTGGCCGCCTACAGCCAGCCGCCGCTGACCACCGTGCAGCAGGACCTGGGCCTGGCCGCCCGCCTGCTGGTGGACCGGCTGCTGGCATTGATCGCCGGCGAAGCAGTGGACTCGGTGGAGATGCCGGTGAAGCTGGTGGTGCGCGAGTCGGCTTGATTCGGGGATTGGGGAGTTGGGATCGGGAATCGGGAATCGGGAATCGGGAATCGGGAATCGGGAATCGGGAATCGTAAGAGCGTGCGTCCTGGACGGATTGCACGCAATGTCTTGGTGCTGCAATCCGCCTTTTTTAGCGGCAAAACGTTGCGACACCTTGCTGGCTACTAGGCCACCACGGCCTTGGGTTTGCGGATGCGCACGCACAGCATGGCCACCGCAGCCGCTAGCATCAGTGCGCCGGCCAGGCGGATCACGTTGCGCGGGTCGCCGTGCAACAGCGGTTCGTAATACAGCGGCAGGGTCACGATCTGGATCAGCATCGGCAGCACGATGAACAGGTTGAACAGGCCCATGTACACGCCGGTGCGCTCGGGCGGAATGCTGTCGGCCAGCATCAGGTAGGGGTTGCCCATCATGCTGGCCCAGGCCAGGCCAATACCGATCATAGGCAGCAGCAACAACCAACGGTTCTCGATGCCCGGCAATACCCACATGCCCACGCCAGCCGCCAGCAGGCAGGCCGCGTGCGTGTACTTGGGGCCAACGCGCCGCACCACTGGCACCATCGCAAAGGCCGCCAGAAACGCGATGAAATTATAGAAACCGCCGATCTGCCCGTTGACCAGCCCGGCCTCGCGGAAGCCGTGCGAGTTCGCCTCGGTGGTGCCGAACAAGGTAGTCGACAGCGACAGCACGATGTACTGCCAGTAGCTGAAGATCGCATACCACTGGAACAGCATCACCGGCGCAAGCTGGCGCATGGTCGGCGGCATGTCGCGCAGCGCGCTGCCGATTTCGCGCAGCGTAGCGCCCAGCCCGGTACCGGCCTTGCGCATGCGCGCGATCTCCGCCGCGGGCACCACCGGCTCGCGCACGCTGCGCGCGGTGAGCAGGATCGAGGCGGCCGAAAAGCCGGCGCCGATCACGAACGCGGCAATGGTCACGTACGGGATGTGGTGCGCATTGGCCGCGTCCTGGCTCATGCCGAACCACACCAGCAAGGGCGGGGTGAGATAGGCCAGCGTCTGCGCCAGCCCGGTAAAGGCGCTCTGTGTGAGATACCCCAACGGCCGCTGCGGTGGCGCCAGCACGTCGCTGACCAGAGCGCGGTACGGCTCCATCGCGACGTTGTTTGCGGCGTCCAGCACCCACAGCAGGCAGACCGCCATCCACAATGCGGTACTGAAGGGCATCGCCAGCAGGCACAGGCTGCACACCAGCGCGCCGAGCACCATGTAGGGCATGCGCCGGCCCCAGCGCGTCACCGAGCGATCGCTCAAGGCGCCGACGAACGGCTGCAGCACCAGGCCGGTGATCGGCCCGGCCAGCCACAGGTACGGCAGGCTGGCGTGGTCGGCACCCAGGTAGTTGTAGATCGGGCTCATGTTGCTCTGTTGCAGCCCGAAGCTGTATTGCACACCGAAGAACCCGGCATTGAGGGCCAGGATGCGTGCGAAGGAAAGCGGAGGAGCGGTCGACGACATGCAGGGTCCAGGCATCGGTGCGGCTCCCAGTGGCCGCAGCGCACTCTACCCTGGCCGCTTTGCAATCGATTGTAACGCTGCGCCGCAGCACGGACGCTCGCCCGCTTAACCCTCTTTCATTACCGCAACAAATGCTGCAACGCAGGATTGCAATCGATTGCATTAGGGCGTATCACTCCGCTCGCACTGCAGGCCACCCGGCCATCCCTGGGAGGGGACGACGCAGGGCGTCGACACACCACCATCCGTGAGAGAGAGAATCGCGATGTCCACCTTGCACACCCTGCGCCTGCACGCTTTGGCCTGCGCGGTCACCACCTGCCTGTGCGCACCGCTCGCGCTGGCCCAGGACGCCACCCCGCCCGCACCCGCCACCCCGCCGGCCGCCGACAGCGCCGCGGTCAACCTGGACTCGGTGTTCGTCACCGGCACCTCCACCGCCACCACCAAGCTCAAGTCCAGCGTGTCGGTGAGCACCGTGGGGGCCGAGGCGATCGAGCAATCGGCCCCGCGCAGCACTGCGGAAATCTTCCGCAACATTCCCGGCATCCGCTCCGAGTCCAGCGGCGGCGAAGGCAATGCCAATATCGCCGTGCGCGGCCTCCCCGTCGCTTCGGGTGGCGCCAAGTTCCTGCAACTGCAGGAAGACGGCCTGCCGGTGATGGAGTTCGGCGATATCGCCTTCGGCAATTCCGATATCTTCCTGCGCTCGGATTTCACGATGGATCGCATCGAAGCGATCCGCGGCGGTTCGGCCTCGACGTTTACCAGCAATGCGCCCGGCGGCATCATCAACTTCATCAGCAAGACCGGCGACACCGAAGGCGGCAGCGTCGGCGTCAGTCGCGGCCTGGACTACGACAACACCCGCATCGACTTCAATTACGGCGCGCCGTTTGCCGAGCACTGGCAGTTCAACATCGGCGGCTTCTTCCGCCAGGGCGACGGTGTGCGCGATGCCGGCTACACCACCGACAAGGGCGGCCAACTCAAGGCCAACCTCACCCGCCTGTTCGAGAACGGCTACGTGCGTGTGTACGGCAAATACCTCAACGACCGTGCCGCCGGCTATCTGCCGGTGCCCACCTCGGTGCGTGGCCGCGACGGCTCGCCGGACCTGGGCGGCTTCCCCGGGTTCGATCCCGGCAACGACACCTTGTACAGCCGTAATTTCCGCACCGATGTTGGCCTGGATGGCAACAACCAGCCGCGCCGCACCGACCTGGGCGACGGCATGCACCCGATCTCCCGCACCATCGGCGCCGAAGCCTGGTTCGACCTGGGCAATGGCTGGAACCTGAGCGATAAATTCCGCATCGCCGACAACAGCGGCCGCTTCGTCAGCCCGTTCCCGGCCGAAGTCACCGATGCCGCCGCGCTGGCATCGTCCATCGGCGGCGCTGGCGCCCAGCTGGTGGAAGCCGGTGGCGCCAATGCCGGCCAGGCCTACACCGGCACGGCCATCCGCACGCATCTGTTCAATGTCGCCATCAACGATCTGGGCAATGTCACCAACGACCTCAGCCTCTCGCGCGAGTTCGGTGGTGACGGCCGCACCCTCAACCTGCGCATGGGCTACTACACCTCGCGCCAGACCATCGACATGGACTGGACCTGGAACTCCTACGTGCAGAGCCTGGGCCGCGACTCGCGCCTGCTCAACGTGGTCGACGCCGCCGGCGTGTCGCGCTCGCAGAACGGCCTGTACGCCTACGGCACGCCGTTCTGGGGCGATTGCTGCATCACACGCAGCTACGACGTGCGCTACGACGTCAACGCACCGTACGTGGCGCTCACCTTCGACAGCGGCAAGCTCAGCATCGACGGCAGCCTGCGCTATGACATGGGCGATGCGCGCGGCAACTATTCCGGCACCGCCATCGCGCAGAACCTGGACGTCAACGGCGATGGCGTGATCCAGCCGGTGGAGCAGCGCGTGGCCACCGTGGACACCGCCAATGCGCGGCCGGTGGACTACGACTGGAATTACCTGTCGTACTCCTTGGGCGGCAATTACCTGATCAACGACGACCTGGGCGCATTCGCACGCGTCAGCCGTGGCGCACGCGCCAATGCCGACCGCCTGCTGTTCGGCGTGATCCGCGACGATGGCTCGGTGACCTCCGATGAAGCGGTCAACGTGGTGCGGCAGACCGAAGCCGGCCTGAAGTGGCGCCGCGACGGCCTGAGCCTGTTTGCCACTGCATTTGCCGCGCGCACCCAGGAGCAGAACTTCGAAGTCACCAGCCAGCGCTTCTTCAACCGTAGCTACAAGGCGCACGGCATCGAGCTGGAAGCCAGCTACCGCTACGAGGGCTTCACCGTCAACGGCGGCGTGACCTGGACCGATGCAGAAATCGCCAGGGACCAGATCACTCCGGAGAACACCGGCAACGTGCCGCGTCGCCAGGCCGACTTCGTGTGGCAGCTCACCCCGAGCTACCGCGGCGACGGCTACCAGTTCGGCGTGAACCTGATCGGCACCACCGAGGCCTACACGCAGGATTCCAACCAGCTGAAGATGCCGGGCTACACGCAGGTGAATCTGTTCGGCGACTACCGCATCACCGATGCGCTCACCGTCGCGTTGAACGTCAACAACCTGTTCAACACGTTCGGACTGACCGAAGCCGAGGAAGCCACCATTCCGGCCAACGGCATCATCCGCGCACGTTCGATCGCCGGCCGCACCACCAGCCTCAGCCTGCGCTACGACTTCTAAAGGACCCGCGCCGGGCCCTGCCCGGCTTTCCCCATGATCGTTTCCTCCCCCATCGATGCCGCTGCACTGCGCGCCTGCGTTGCCGTCGCACTGGATCCGTCCACTGCCGCTGCAACACTGGCGCGTTTCGATACGCATGCCCCGCGCCTGCTCGACGCGCTGTCCACGCTCTACGGCGACCGCGCCGACTACGCCAGCTGGTTGCCACAGTGGCTGAGCGCACTGGGCGTGGTCGCACAGGCACGGCCAGCGGCCTTGCGGCACCTCGACGACAGCCGCGCACCGGGCTGGTTGGGCCAGCAGGACATGCTGGGCTACAGCGCCTACGTGGACCGTTTTGCCGGCACGCTGCGCGGTGTTGCCGAGCGCGTTCCGTATCTGCAGGAACTGGGCGTGCGGTATCTGCACCTGCTGCCATTCCTGCGCGCACGCGCCGGCGACAACGACGGCGGTTTTGCGGTCAGCGATTACGGCCAGGTGGAGCCGGCCCTGGGCAGCAACGACGATCTGGTCGCACTCACCGCACGCCTGCGCGCGGCCAACATCAGCCTGTGCGCAGATTTCGTGCTCAACCACACCGCCGACGACCACGCCTGGGCACTGGCTGCACGCGCTGGCGATACGCGTTATCTCGACTACTACCATCACTTCGCCGACCGCAACGCACCTGACCAGTACGACACCACCCTGGTGCAGGTGTTCCCGCAGACCGCGCCCGGCAACTTCACCTGGGTGGACGAGACCCGGCAGTGGATGTGGACCACGTTCTATCCCTATCAATGGGATTTGAACTGGAGCAACCCGGCGGTGTTCGGCGAGATGGCCTTGGCGATGCTGGAGCTGGCCAATCTGGGCGTGGAAGCGTTCCGGCTGGATTCCACGGCGTACCTGTGGAAACGCCCGGGCACCAACTGCATGAACCAGCCCGAGGCACACACCATTTTGGTGGCATTGCGTGCCGTGGCCGACATCGTAGCGCCCTCGGTGGTGATGAAGGCCGAAGCCATCGTGCCGATGGCGGAACTTCCGCCCTACTTCGGCAGCGGCGCGCAGCGCGGGCACGAGTGTCACCTGGCCTATCACAGCACGCTGATGGCGGCTGGCTGGTCGGCGCTGGCCCTGCAACGCGGCGACATCCTGCAGGACGTGATCGCGCACAGCCCACCGCTGCCGCCCAACTGCGCCTGGCTCAGCTACGTGCGCTGCCATGACGACATCGGCTGGAACGTGTTGCAGCACGAGGCCGCCGGCAATGCGGCGCAACCGCCGTTCTCGCTGCGCAAAGTGGCGCAGTTCTACGCCAACGCCGTGCCCGGCAGTTACGCGCGCGGCGAAAGTTTCCAGAGCAGCGGCGATGGCGTGCACGGCACCAATGGCATGAGCGCGGCATTGGTGGGCGTGCAGGCTGCGCACGAACACGCCGATGCGGCGGCGGCCGCCCGTGCGGTGGACCGCCTGGTGTTGCTGTACGCCGTGTCGCTGGCGATGCCGGGTGTTCCGCTGATCTACATGGGCGACGAGCTGGCACTGCCTAACGACACCGCCTACCTGGACGACGCGCAGCGGCGCCACGAAGGACGCTGGCTGCATCGCCCGGCGATGGCGTGGGAGCTGGCCGCGCAGCGGCATGACGCCTCCACGTTGGCAGGTACGGTGTACACGCGCTTGCGTGCATTGATCCGGCTGCGTGCGGGCCTGCCTGCGCTGGCTGCCACGCAATCGCTGGGCAGCGTCGCCCTGGGTGATGCACGGCTATTCGCGCTGACCCGTGGCGACAGCTTCCTGGCGGTGCACAATTTCGGCGAAGTGCCACTGCCGGTGGATCTCACCCAGGCAGGACATGCGCAATGGGCTGTGCTGGACACCGATGGCACCGGCGATGCGCCTGCGCCGTGTACGGAGCTGTTGCTTCCTGCCTATGGCGTGCGCTGGTTGCAGCGTCGTTGAATCATGGGTTGATCTAGACGGTACTCGACGACATGGCCCCGGTGCGCGTCGCGTGCCGATGCTTGATGCGCGAGGTACTGGAGTGCCTCGCCGACTCGACGCCCGCGCTTCGCCATACGACGCGGTTTCGCACCCAGCCAACGCTGCATTGCAGCGTGTACATCGGCAATAAAAAAGCACGCCGGTCAGGGCGTGCTTTTTCTCATCGCATCTGCTCGACCTGACGACCACGAAGGCTGCGCCGCCGCACAGATGAGTTGCTGCGCTGGCGCGTTACCGCGCCAGCAGCTGCATTTCAGCGCTTGCCCAGGCTCAACAGCGTTTCTGCAGTCTTCTCGGACGAAGCCGGGTTCTGGCCAGTCACCAGCATGCCGTCTGTAACCACATGCACGCCCCAGTCGGCGCCCTTTTCATACTGGCCACCAAGCTCGATCAGCACGTCTTCCACCAGGAACGGCACGATCTTGGTCAGACCCACGCCCTCTTCTTCGCCATTGGTGAAGCCAGTGACGCGGCGGCCATTGACCAGCGGCTTGCCGTCGGCGCCCTTGACCCGACGCAGCGCGCCCGGTGCGTGGCAGACCAGACCGTGTGGCTTGTTGGCAGTGGCGAACGCTTCGATCAGCGCGATCGAGTGCGCGTCTTCGGCCAGATCCCACAGCGGGCCGTGACCACCCGGATAGAACAGCACATCGAACGCGTCTGCCTTGATGTCGGCCAGGCGATGCGTGCTTGCCAGCGCCTGCTGGGCGTCGGGATCCTGCTTGAAGCGCTTGGTCGCCTCGGTCTGCGCGTCGGGCTCGTCACTCTTCGGGTCCAGCGGCGGCTGGCCGCCCTTCGGCGAGACCAAGGTGATCTGCGCGCCTGCGTCCTTGAACACGTAGTACGGCGCGGCGAATTCTTCCAGCCAGAAGCCGGTCTTCTTGCCGGTATCGCCCAGCTGGTCGTGGGAGGTGAGCACCATCAGAACATTCATTGGATTGCCTTGGGTTATCGCCCCTGACTCGGGCAAGGCGGCCAGTCTGCGGTTCAGCCCGTTGCAGCGCCGTGTAGAGCGCGTGGGCGCCGCGCGCACGGTTCAGACATTCATCGCCGGCGGCTGCAGCTGATCCATGCGGATGCGGTTGGCAAACAACGAGAACGCCAGCATGCCGGCCAGCCCGCTGACACGGCTCACCCACGGCGGCAGCCAGCGTGGCGCCACCAGCACACCGCTTTCGAACAGCGGCGCAAAGCGCGCCACATCGCCCAGCGCCATCTTGCCGGCGAACAAATACCGGCAGCGCTGCAACTGATCGCGCTGCAAGGCATGCCGGAAGAACGTGTGCACCGCCACCAGCCCGCGCAGGTACACCGTGTCCTTGGTGAAGGCACCGCCACCGCTGGTCGGCACGCCGCGGAACACGCGCTGCGCGGAGGAAAAACTTTCCGGCGGGCTTTGCCCGCTCTCGGTGAAATAGCGAAAGATCTCGATGAAATCCGCGCCGGAGCGCGCCATCGCAATCGCTTCGATGCGCAGGCTGATGCGCTTCATGCGTTCGATGTCGATGCTGCCGGTGATCTGCTCGGCAAAGGTCGCTAGGCCTTCCTGCGTGGCGGTGGTGCGTGGCGAAGAAATTCCCAGGCTGGGCAGGTGCAGCTGCGCACGCCCGTTGAGCGCCGTGAGCGAGTGCACCAATGCTTCGTGGTGGAACAACTGCGCGCGATCGTAATCGCTGAAGGTCGCGCCGCTGCGCAGCCGGATGCGATGCGCACCGGCCGCGGCCTTGGCCAGCAGGTCCGGGTCCAGCGTCACGGTGATCACGCGGCCTTCGAAAAACGCATCCAGATCGTTCTGCAACTGCATCCGCAACGCGGTGGCCGACACCGGCACCTGTTCTTCGGGCGCCAGCAGTTCGCGGTCCAGTTCCTGCGCAATCTGGATGAAGTGCCGCGCAGCCTCGCGCGTGCTCGGCCCATTGCCCGGCATCGGGTCGTCCGGCACACCAAACAGCTGCGCCGAGTAATCACTCACCGCTGCGGTGCCCAGCGATTCCAGCAGCCCGGCCGCCAGCCCCCAGCTATGCGCCGAATCGATCAAATACGCGCCGAGCGGATGCTGCGGGTCGGCGGCCTTCGCAATGACGGCCAGTTCGCGCCGGGTGTCGCCAAAATCCAGTACCGGGTACTCCACCTGAGGCAGTTCTGGCTGCCCGCGCGCCACGCTTTGCAGGAAGGGCTCCTGCAGCGAGCGCGGCCAGCTCGCCAAGGCGAGCAACTTGACCCCGCGCACCGCCTTGACCAGACGCGCATCCAGCGCCGCGTGATGGACGATGTCCGGCGGCCCCTTGCGCGATGGCATCAGCGCCGTCCGGGACGATCGACGCTGGCAGGCCGCTTGCCCGAGCCCTTGCCGCGATTGTTCTGCGCAACACGGGTGGCGAGTTTTTCGGCCGCGCTGGCCACTTCCACGCGCAGCTTCATGTAGTTGGCCACGCGCTCCGGGTCCAGCTGATCGGCTTCGATCGCCGCACGCACCGCACAACCGGGTTCGGCGATATGCGCGCAATCGTTGAAACGGCATTGCGCGGCCAACGCTTCCACGTCCGAAAAGCCGCCTTCGGCCAGGTCCTCCTCACCGGTGGGCTTGAGCTCGCGCATACCGGGCGTATCGATCAGACACGCACCCGACGGCAGCGGAATCAACGCCCGATGCGTGGTGGTGTGGCGGCCGCGCGAATCGTTCTCGCGCACCGCATTGGTCTTCATCTTCTGCGTGCCGAGCAAGGTGTTGGTCAGCGTCGACTTGCCCGCGCCGGACGAGCCCACCAGCACCGCGGTGCGGCCGTCGCCCAGCCACGGCCGCAGCGCCGCCACGCTGGCCAGGTCCTTCGCATTGACCGTGAGCAGCGGAATGTCTTGCGCGGCCAGTTCTTCCAGCACCGCCAACGCGTCGTCGGCATACTCGGTCTGATCGGCCTTGGTCAGCACCACCACCGGCTCGGCACCGCCACCGCCAACCAGCAGCAGATAGCGCTCGATGCGGCGCGGATTGAAGTCCGCATCCAGCCCGCACACGATGAACACCGTATCGATATTGGCCGCGATCACCTGCTGGTGGTAATGCTCGCCAGCCGCCCCACGCTTGATCGACGTGCGCCGCGGCAACAACGCCACGATGCGCTTGCCCTCCATCAGCACCCAATCCCCCACCGACGCCCGCTCATGGCTGGGAAAGCGCGGCCGCTGCCATTCCGGCAACGACTCGGCCTTGAGACTGGCCTCCGGCGTATCGGCCACCACATAACCGGTGCGGTGCTGCTCCACCACCCGCGCCGGCAGCGCCTGTGGATGCGCCGCAAAGATCGCCTGCCAGGCCGGCTCTTCCGGGGGGCCAGGCCAGGGCCAGCCGATGGATTGGAGGGTGTGGTAGTTGGGGGATGTATCGCTCATGTGCGGATTCTAGCGGCCCAACCTGGGCCGCTTGTGCATTCAAGCGTGATCGGAGCGCTTGCCGTGCACTTGACATTGTTGCCAATGCAAGCATGTCCGCTTGTCATATTTCCGCTACCATGCCAAGCCTCACGCCTACAACCGGCCTGCCGTATGTCCACCGCCCCGCAAAAGCCGCTCGCCATCCGCGAGCGCCTGTCCGAAGTCCGCTACGAGATCCGGGGCGAACTGGCGCGGCGAGCGCGGGAGTTGGAAGCGCAGGGCCGCAAGCTGATCAAGCTCAACATCGGCAACCCCGGGGCATTCGGGTTCCGTGCGCCGGAGCATCTGCAGCGTGCGATTGCCGACGACATGGGCCGCACCGACCCCTATACGCATCAGCAGGGCCTGCCGGAAGCGCGCGAGGCGATCGCGGCCGCGTATGCGCGCCGCCAGCATCCGGATGCGCATCCGGACCGGATCTTTATCGGCAACGGCGTCAGCGAGCTGATCGACCTGTCCCTGCGCGCCCTGCTCAACCCCGGCGACGAAGTGCTGGTGCCCTCGCCCGATTACCCGCTGTGGTCGGCGGCCACCATCCTCAACGACGGCCGCCCGGTGTATTACCGCTGCGCACCGGAAAATGGCTTCCAGCCGGACCCGGTGGAAATCGAGACACTGGTGTCGTCGCGCACCCGCGCCATCGTGCTGATCAATCCGAACAACCCCAGCGGCGCCAGTTATTCGCGCGAGTTGCTGGAGCGCATCGTCGCCATCGCGGTCAAGCACAACCTGCTGTTGATGGTGGATGAGATCTACGACCAGGTGCTGTACGACGGCGCGGCGTTTGTGCCGGTGGCGCCGCTGGCTGGCGAGCACCCGTGCATCACCTTCAGCGGGCTGAGCAAGGTGCACCGCGCCTGCGGCTGGCGGGTGGGCTGGGCGCTGTTGTCCGGCGAGCAATCGCGCATCAACGATCTGCGCAACGCCATGGACCTGCTCGGCGCACTGCGCCTGTGCGCGAATGTGCCTGGCCAGTATGCAATCGACGCGGCGGTGAACGGGCCGGACACCATCTCGGCGCTGTGCGCGCCGGGTGGACGCTTGTACGAGACCCGCCGCGCGGTGATCGAAGCATGCGCGGCTAGCAGCCATCTGTCTTTGGTTGCACCGGCCGGCGCGCTGTATGCGTTCCCGGCAGTGGTGGGGCCGGCGGCGCGTAATTTCGACGACCACACCTTCGCGCTGGATCTGATGAACGACGAAGGCGTGCTGGTGGTGCCGGGCTCCAGCTTCAACGTGCCGTATCGCCACCATTTTCGTGTGACGCTGATGCCCGAAGCTGCGGTGATGCGCGATGTGTTTGCGCGCATCGATCGCGCCCTGACGCGACGTGCAGAGGCGGTGACCAAGGTCGTGCCGCTCAAGTCGCGCAGCGTGGCGTGATGGCGGCGGTCGGCCTGCCGCGGCGCTATCTGGCGCTGGGCGACTCCTACACCATCGGCGAGGGCGTCGCCGCCGAGCAGCGCTGGCCGGAGCAACTGGCCGAAGGCCTGCGGGCCTACGGCTGGCCGGTGGCAGCACCGCAAGTGATCGCCACCACCGGATGGACCACCGACGAACTGCAGGCCGGGATCGACGCGGCCGCGCCGCAGGGCCCGTTCGATCTGGTGAGCCTGTTGATCGGGGTGAACAATCAATACCGCGAGCGCACGCTGGATGCCTACCGCGCCGAGTTCGACGAGTTACTACAGCGCGCGATTGGCTTTGCCGATGCGCGGCCCGAACGCGTGGTGGTGCTGTCGATTCCCGATTGGGGGCTGACCCCATTCGCGCGCGCGCAAGGACGCGATGCGGCCCTGATCGCCGCACAGATAGATGCATTCAACACGGTGGCCGCCGAACGCTGCACGGCACGCGCGGTGCGCTTCGTCGACATCACCGCCACCAGCCGCGACGGCGGCGATGCACCGGACATGCTCGTCGATGATGGCCTGCATCCGTCCGGTGCGATGTATGCGCGCTGGACTGCGCTGGCGCTGCCCGCCGCGCGCGACGCACTCAGCTAGCCGCGTTAGACGCCTCACTGCCAAGGACCGACATTGCACACCACCGCCACCCAACCCATGAGCCGCCCGCAGGCGCTGGCGATCGCACGCGCATTTCTGCCGCCGCATCCGCTGGGCAATCGCTACGACTATTACTACACGCAGGCCAAGCTGCGCACCGACCCACTGTATCCCGGCGTGCTGGCAGAGCTGCGCAGCACCACTGCGCCGGTGCTGGACCTGGGCTGCGGGCTTGGGCTGCTGGCCCATGCATTGCGCGCCGATGGCCAGACGCTGGGGTATCACGGCGTGGATGTGGATGCGTCCAAAATCCGCCGCGCGCAGCACATCGCGCAGCGCTCGGCGCTGGGCAATACGCAATTCGCCGTGGTCGATCTGAGCGTGGCGTGGCCGCAACACAGTGGCAGCGTCACCATCCTGGACGTGTTGCAGTATCTGCAGGCCGACATGCAGGCCAGCCTGCTGCATAGCGTGGCGCAGATGCTGACCCCCGGCGCCAAACTGGTCATCCGCAGCGCGCTGGGCGATGCCAGCGGCCGTGGCCGCACCAGCCGCGTCACCGACGTGCTGGCGCACCTGAGCGGCTGGATGCAGCGCATGCCGCGCAGCTATCCCACCCGCGACAGCCTGCAGGCGCAGCTGGATGCCGCCGGGCTGCGTGCGACGTTTGCGCCGCTCTACGGCAACACGCCATTCAACAACTGGCTGATCGTGGCCGAGCCGCGCTGAGCGGTGGTGCCGGTCCCCCGCTGCGTTGCGGGGAATCTGTGAGTTGCACGTTCTTAATGGAAACTCGTGCGCTCTTGTGCGTATTCGATTGCGTCGCGTCTTTCGTGCTGACGCAGTACGTAGCGATGGACGTCGGCCTGCGGCGCCCGTAAGGACGAATGCATTTTCAAATGCCATCGGCGAGGGCCTTGGAGCTGCCGCCGAAAATGCATTGCCGAAGCATGCGATCGCCTCCCCCATGGCGTGACCTGCAAACTCAGCTCCATCAGACGTCGGCCGAACAGCGCCGTCATGAATGGCACTGCGCACGCCTTGCGCATGCGTCGCCGCGTTCCGCGAGAATGGATTTGCAGCACAGCCGCGCCGTCAATCCGGGCGCCGCGCGATCAATCCACGCGCCTGCATCGCCTCCAGCACGGCGCGCAGGATCGTGACGTTGTGGCCGTGCGCGGCGCCTTCGTGCAGCAGCACGATGGCGCCCGGGACGAGGTCGCGCACGATGCGCGCGACCGTGGTGTCGGGTTCGCAGCGCACGCCGTCGAAGCCACGTGCGCTCCAGGCCACGCGGGTCAGGCCGTGCTCACGCAGCGCAGCGGCAACGAAGGGGTTGGTCATGCCTACCACCGAGCGGTACAGCCGAGGTGCCTGGCCGGTGATGTCCGCCAGCGCCTGTTGCGCGTCGCCGATCTCGCGCGCCATGCGGCGCGGGCCCAGCGCCCAGAACCAGGCCTGCGGATGGCTGTGGCTGTGATTGCCGATGCCATGGCCGCGGCGCATGATTTCGCGCACCAGTTCAGGCCGCTGTGCGGCGCGTTCGCCCACCACGAAGAAGGTGGCGCTGGCGCGGTGCGCATCGAGCAGGTCGAGCATGGCCACGGTGTCGTCGGAAGGGCCATCGTCGATGGTCAGCCACACCTGCGGCCCGTGCCCCGGCAGGCGCGACACCACCGGCGCGTACAGGCGTGCGCGCGGCAGGAACACCGGCGCAACGAACAACGCATGCGAGAGCAGCAACGCTGGCAGCCCCCAGGCCCAGCCCAACCGCCACCACAGCAGCGCCACGGCCAGCTGCGAGACGGCCAGCCAGCCGACCCAGCGGTACGGGCGCGAGGGGATGCGATACAGCGTTTCCAGCGTGGTCATGCCTCATGATGCCACGGGGCGTAGAATGGTTGGCCTCCACGATCTGACCGAAGTGCTGCCATGTCCCTCGATCCCGCCCTGCGTTCCCGCATCGATACGCTGCTGCAATCCAACCGCGTGGTCCTCTTCATGAAAGGCCAGCCCGGCATGCCGCAGTGCGGCTTCTCGGCCAAGGCCATCGGCGTGCTGGACGGCCTGGGCATCGACTATGCCCACGTCAACGTGCTGGCCGACCAGGAAATCCGCGAAGGCATCAAGGCCTACGGCGACTGGCCGACCATTCCGCAGCTGTATGTGGATGGCGAGCTGATCGGCGGCAGCGACATCATCGTGCAGATGGCCGACAGCGGCGAGCTGAGCAGCATGCTCGGCCTGCAGGCGCCGGACCGCAGCCCGCCCAAGATCACCATCACCCCGGCTGCGGTCGAGATGCTCAAGGGTGCACTGGCCGATGCGCCGGATGCCTCGCTGACGCTGGCCATCGATGCCAATTTCCAGCCGAACTTCCAGCTGGCGCCGACCAACCCGAATGCCATTGCCGCCGAGTCCAACGGGCTGCGCGTGCAGTTCGACCTGGCCAGCGCGCGCCGCGCCGACGGCATCACCATCGACTGGGTGGACGACATCCGTGGCCGCGGCCTGGCCATCGACAACCCCAACGCGCCCAAGCCGGTGCAGGAGCTGTCGGTGCGCGATGCCGACGACCGTCTCAAGGCCGGTACGCTGACTCTGGTGGACGTGCGCCCGGCCGATGAGCGTGCGCTGGCCACGGTGGCGGCGCCGTTCCGCACCCTGGACGCACACGAGCGCCTGGAAATCGAGCAACTGCCCAAGGACACCCCGCTGGCGTTCCTGTGCCACCGCGGCGGGCGCAGCCTGCAGGCGGCCGAGCATTTCCGCGGCCTGGGCTTCACCAACGTCTATAACGTCACCGGCGGCATCGATGCCTGGTCGGACGCGGTGGACAACGGCGTGCCCAAGTACTGAGCACGCCGGGTGGCCACGCACGGCCGCCGTGACACCCGAACGGGCGCTCCCATGGAGCGTCCGTTTTTTCATGCCTCCCATCACAAGGACACCGATACGCATGCACTGCCGATTGCTTTCCCTCGCCCTCACCGCCCTGCTGCCGCTGGCCGCCCACGCCGCCGCACCGCCGCGCGCGGTGATGCTGGTGCAGACCTACGACACCCAGACGGCGGATGAGCCGTTCGAATACGTGCCGGTGTGGTTGGGCCGTGGCGTGGTGCAGGAAGCCACCATGCCGCGCTCGCTGATCGGCCAGCCGCTGCAGCTGTTCGATGCAGGCGTCTCCACCGGCGTAGTGCGCCTGACCGCATTGAGCGTGGACGACAACAGCATGTGCGGCGGCACCGCGCGCCTGCGCTTCAAAGGCGCGACATCGCCGACCAAGCCGGTCTTGCTGTCGTCGGTAGACCTCAACCCGGGCCAGCGCTTTGCCACGCGCGCGGCCACGCCGAGCGAGCAGACCGAGCTGCTTCGCCTGCTTGGTGAGAGCGCGCAGCTGCGACAGAAGGTCAAGCCGGCGGCGTTGAACAAGGCGTTGGCGGCATTTGCGGCAGACCGTGCCAACGACGCCGCGTCGCTACAGATTTTCACTGATGCGCGCACACCGCAACGCCGCGTGACCGTGCTCACCCAGAGCCACCCCACCCAGACCGGCAACACCGAAAGCCCTACCGGCGTGCTCACGGTGTTCGCCCTGCTGGAGCACACCGGCCAACGCTGGCAGCTGCGCCAGGGCAACGCCGAGAATGGCTGCGACGACTGCGAAGGCCTGCCACGCAGCACGCACTTGCTGCAGTTCGGCGACATCGACGGCAACGGCACGCTGGACTTCGTGCTGTCCGACAGCGGTTATGAAACCTACGGGTTCTATCTACTGCTGGGCGAAGGCGACCGCTGGCAGAGCGAGACCTTGATGGGCGGCTGCTGAGGCATCGAACACGTGCAGGGAGCCGCCTGTAGATGCATGAAAACGCGTGATTGGCTTGGACGCGCGCAGATCAGCCCTGCGTGCGTCCATCCACGCGATTGCGTTGAGGTGCAGACAACGCGATCTGCTCAGTCATCAGCATCTCTCAGAATCGGCTGGGTGCGCACGCATCAACACTGCGTGCGCCCAAGCATGCGAGTGCTCGCAGATCCAGACGCACGCGATCCGGGCAGTCAACACTATCTTCAGCACCTGCGCGCAGATGCCGAGCTCGCCGTCATACCCACTTTGGGACAGCGCGCGCCGCACTCATCAACGGCCTAACCGGCAAACCCACCTTCGTCGAGAAACTGTTGCTCTTCGACGGTGGTCTCGCGTCCCAGCACGGCATTGCGATGCGGGAAACGACCGAAGCGCTGAATGATCTGCTGGTGCTCCAGCGCATAGCGCGTGGTCTCGGCCTCGCCGAGCGCGGTGATCAATGTCACCGAGCGTGCCTGCTCCTGCAACTCCTCCGCATGCTCGAATGGCAGATAGAAGAACAGGCGCAATTGCGCTGAAACCTGCTGGTCGAAGCCGCGTGCAATGGCCTGCTTGGCGTAGAACAGCGCTAGGCCGTCGGTGGCATAGGCGTGCGCACTGCCCCGGAACGCGTTGCGCGGAATCTGGTCGAGCAGCAACAACAAGGCCAGCGCATCTTCGGCGCGGGTCATCCAATCGGCGTACTCGCCGCGTGCCGCGGCGAAATGCTGCTCGCTGAAATGCTGGCGCACGTTGGCGTCGAAGGCGTCGTTGCGGGTGAACCAGCGCGCCTCGCCGGCCAGTTCCCAGAAAGCCAGCACCACATCGGCCTGTTTGTTGCGTTCGGTTTTGGCAATCATCGACATTCTCCCCAATGAATACGGCACAGCATGCGCCTGCAGGCGTGATGAGCCCGCTGCGCCGCGACCATCAGCACTTGGCAAGCGCGTCGCCGGCCGCTAGGTTTGCGCAGACGTCTTTCGTTCCACCGGGGAAATCCATGCGTTCCATCCTGTTCGCCGCGCTGGGCGCGGCTGTGCTGTGCGGGCCTGCCGCGGCCGCGTCGCGTTTTGTCGAAGACCCGTACCCCAGCACCTACCACGCGCTCGCCTCTGGCCCGGTGCTGATCCAGCATGCCACCGTGCTCACCGGCACCGGCCAGCGCCTGGACGATGCCGACGTACTGCTGCGCGACGGCAAGGTGGCCGCGGTCGGCCGTGGCCTGGAGGTGCCCGCCGACGCGCGCCGCATCGACGGCACCGGCAAGTGGGTGACGCCGGGCATCATCGACGTGCACTCGCACCTGGGCGTGTACCCCAGCCCGGGCGTCAGCGCGCACAGCGACGGCAACGAAATGACCGCCCCGGTCACCCCCAACGTGTGGGCCGAGCATTCGGTGTGGCCGCAGGACCCGGGCTTCGGCACGGCACTGGCTGGCGGCATCACCTCGCTGCAGGTGCTGCCCGGTTCGGCCAATCTCATTGGTGGCCGTGGCGTCACGCTCAAGAACGTGGCGGCCACCACCTATCAGGGCATGAAATTCCCCGGTGCGCCGTGGGGCCTGAAAATGGCCTGCGGCGAAAACCCCAAGCGCGTGTATGGCGAGAAAGGCGGCCCGGCCACGCGCATGGGCAACGTCGCCGGTTACCGCGCGGCCTTCATCGACGCGGCCGAATACTTGAACAAGAACGCGCCCAAGAAGAGCGAGAAGAAGCGCCACTGGTGGAGCGGCGGCGGCGACAACGACAGCAGCGGCGATGCCGGTGGCAAGCGCGATCTCAAGCTGGACACGCTGGCCGGTGCCATCAACGGCGACATCCGCGTGCACATCCACTGCTACCGCGCCGATGAAATGGCCACCATGCTGGATCTGGCCAAGGAATTTGGCTTCCACATCGCCGCGTTCCATCACGGCGTGGAAGCCTACAAGTTGGCCGACCGGTTGGCGCAGGAAAACGTCTGCGGTGCGCTGTGGGCCGACTGGTGGGGCTTCAAGATGGAAGCCTTCGACGGCATCCAGGAAAACATCGCCATCGTCGATCGTCCGGCCAACAGCTGCGCCATCGTGCATTCGGATTCGGAAGAAGGCATCCAGCGGCTCAATCAGGAGGCGGCGAAGGTGATTGCCAACGCGCGCCGCGCCGGCATGGAGATTCCGCCCGAACGCGCCATCCGCTGGCTCACCAGCAACGCCGCCAAGGCGCTGGGCATCGAGCAACAGACCGGTGCGCTGGAGCCGGGCAAGATGGGCGATATGGTGGTGTGGAACGGCAACCCCTTCAGTTCCTACGCACTGGCCGAGCAGGTGTATATCGACGGCGCGCAGGTGTACGACCGCCACGACCGCAGGTTGCAACCGGTCTCCGACTTCATGCTGGGCCAGGAGGTGGCACGATGAGCCGCGCCATGTTCCGCCGCCCGCGCCTGCGTGCGTTGTCAGCCGTTTTGCTGGCTGCGCTGGCATTGCCGGCAGTTGCGCAGCAGGTGCTGATCCGCGGCGCCACCGTGCACACCGCCACCAGCCAGGGCACGTTGCGCAATACCGATGTACTGGTGCAGGGCGGCGTGATTCGCGCCATCGGCACTGGCCTGGCCGTGCCCACCGACGGCCGCGTGGTCGAGGCCAAGGGCCGCCCGCTGACGCCGGCCCTGTTCGGCGGCATCACCGAGATCGGTATCGAAGAAGTGTCTGGCGAAGCCGCCACCGTGGACAGCGGCGTCAAGCTGACCGAGCAGCCGATGCGCCCGGAATTCGACGTCACCCTGGCCTACAACCCGGACTCGGTGCTGATCCCGGTGGCACGCGTGGAAGGCATCGGCTTCACCGCGCTCGGGGCGACCACCAGCGGTGCGTTCATCGCCGGCCAAGGCGGCATCGTGCGCCTGGATGGCGGCCCGGATCCAGTCGGCCCGCATGCCCTGTTCATTCGTCTGGGTGCGGCCGCGTCGGACCTGACCGGCAGCTCACGCGCCGCGCAGTGGATGCTGCTCGATCAACTGGTGGCCGAAGCACGCGGGCGCGTGCCGGCAGACTCGCCGCATGCCTTGCTCACCCCGGTTGGCCGCAGCGTGCTGGCCAACTACCTGGCCGGCCGGGGCCGCATCGTGGTGCAGGTGGAACGGGCTGCGGACATTCGCCAGCTGCTGCGTTGGGCGCAGCGCGAGAAGGTGCGCATTGCCATTGCTGGCGGCACCGAAGCGTGGAAGCTCGCCCCGCAGCTGGCGCAGGCCAAGGTGCCGGTGTTGGTGGATGCGTTGGCGGATCTGCCTTCCACCTTCGACCAGATCGGCGCCACGCTGGAAAACGCCGCACGCCTGCGCGCGGCCGGCGTGGAGGTGAGCTTCACCCAGAGCGGCGATGCCTCGCACAACGCGCGCAAGTTGCGTCAGCTGGCCGGTAATGCCGTGGCCAATGGCCTGCCATGGGAATCTGGCTTGGCCGGGCTGACCCGCGTGCCGGCGGAAATCTTTGGCGTGGGCGATCGCATCGGCAGCATTGCGGTGGGCAAGCAGGCCGACCTGGTGTTGTGGGACGGCGACCCGCTGGATGTGGCCCATTACGCCGAACAGGTCTGGATGGGCGGGCGTGACATGCCGATGCGCTCGCGCCAGACCGATCTGCGCGACCGCTATCTGCAGCAGGCCGGCCCGTTGCCACGCGCCTACCAACGCTAAGCTGCGCGGCGCAGACGGCTGCGTCGCTGACAGTGGTCGCAGTACACCGTAAGCGCCGCATTGCGGCGCCGCGCAGTGTAGTGCACTGCACTGCACTGCAAGCATCGCAAGCACTCCACGGTCGCAGGCGACACGCCTGCGACACCTCATCGCAAAGGATTGCCCATGCGCCTGATGCGCACACTGCTGTTGTCGTTGTTGCTGCTGCCGCTGCTGGCCAGCGCCCAATCCGGCTGGATCGATACGCAAGGCCAACCGATTCCCAACTCCTCTAGCCGCAAGGCGGTGCAGGACCTGGGCGCTAGCCTGTTACTGACCCCTGACGCGGACTGGCAACAGAAATGGAATACGCCCAGCGACACCACGCCGCACTTCAATGAGGTGGATCACCTCGCTACCGGCGAGGTGTTGTTCATGCTGATCCTGCTCTCCAACCCGGGCCTGGATGCGCAGCGGCATACCGACGTGGTGTGCAATATCCGCATCATCGACCCGACCGGGCACCTCGTGCAGGACACCACCGATACGCCCTGCCTGCAGGGCGAACTCAGCGGCGACCCACGCAATGTGTACATGGCTCAGGCTAGCCTGCATGTGGAAGCCGAAGCCGACGACCCGCCGGGCCGCTGGCAGGTACAGGTCACCGTCAATGACCGCCAGCGCGGGGTCAGCATTCCGCTCAGCACCAGCTTCACCATGGGCCGCAAACGCGCCGCAGCGACCGCCCGATGAGCAGCATGCCGCGACGGACCCGCATCACTTATTTACTCATCGCGGCGGCCATCTTCTTGATCGAAGTGGCCATCGCCGCCGGCTGGATCGGCGGGCCATGGGTGCGCGGCAGCCTGGGCGATGTGTTCGCGGTGGCGCTGGTGTATTGCGGCCTGCGCGGTGTGTTCGCCTGCCCGCCGCGGTGGGCCTGCGTGCTGGCGATTGCCATCGGCCTGCTGATCGAAGGGCTGCAGGCCGTGCACCTGGCCGACCGGCTTGGTCTGCGCTCCGGCAGCGCCGCCTACATCGCGCTTGGCAACACCGCCACGCTGCATGACCTGGTGATGTATCTGATCGGCGGGCTGCTTGCCTACGGCTGCGACGTGCTGCTGCGTCGCCGTGTCATGCGTGCATCGCATCATGTAGCGCAGCAGTGAGCCACTTTTTCTGGAGACACGAATGGCCGGTTCGATGACCACGGCGCTGACACGCATCACCGCCCTCTGCACGCTGCTTGCGCTGGCCAGCTGTGAGCGTGCGTCCGCACCTGCTCCCGCACCATCGCCGTCGGCAGCGACGCCGACCACACCGGCGACCAGTGCGCCGGCAACACCAGCCGCACCCGCAGCGCCAGTCGATGGCGCATCGCTCACGCTGGCCTGCGCGGAAGGCGACGACCCCGCGCAGGAAGCCAGTGCCATCGCCGCACGCGGTGGCAGCATGGTGCAACGGGTGTCCGCGCATCGCCTGCAGGTCACCACGCCGGCCGGCGCGCAGGTCTTTGCCGACACCGCGCCCTTCGACGAACCGCTGGAGGGCGAGGACTACCGCTTTTGTGATCGGCGCGATGGCTACCTGCTGCTGCAGCATCGCGACGGCGGCACCTTCGCCGGTACCTTGATCGACGCACGCACCGGCACGCAGACGCCGGGCGGCCTGCGCGTGGTGATCGCGCCGGACCGCAACCGCTATCTGGCCACCGCGCAGCCCGATGGCATGGATGGCGAGGAGTGGCAGGTGCTGAGCATCGGCGGAAAGCAGCTTGCGTCCACGACCAGTGCCTTGCTCAGTGACGACGCTGCCGAGCCCGGCATCATCGCCACGCTGGACGCACCGCAGTGGAGCACCGCGCAGCAGCTGCAGGCCACCGCCACCTGCCTGAGCGATGAGACGCAGCAGTGGCAGGTGCGTCTTGTCGAGCAGGCCGGCCGCTGGCAATGGCAGCCACGTCGCGACTGCGCGAGCGCGCCCACGGAGCACTGACATGTTCCAGGGCAGCACGACGGGTTCGATTCAACAGCGTGTCCTGCAGCAGGCGCCCGCCAATCTGCAACGCGGCCTGGAAACGGTGGGCGGGCGGCTGATCCTGACCGCCGATGCGCTGCACTTCCAGCCGCATGCCTTCAACATCCAGACCCAGTCGCTGACCATCATGCTGCTGCAGATCGCATCGCTGCAGTTGTGCTGGACGCGCCTGCTCGGCCTGCTGCCGCTGGCACCCAATTCGCTGGCGGTGCAGGTGGCCGATGGCAGCGAGCACCGCTTCGTGCTTGGCAAACGCGAGCAGTGGATGCGCGCCATCCAGGCGGCCTGCGATGCCAAACGCCAGGCCGCCACACCACCACCATTGCCGTAGCCGTCCCCGCCGGTTCTGCGCAACCGGCGGCCTGCGCGCCAAGCGGCAATGCATGCCGGTCGCACCGCGAGCGTGACCTGCACTGCGCTTCGCGTACCGGGCGTGAACCCAGCGCACGCTCCTGGGCTGCGGTTATCGCCGCTGCAGCCGCGCCCGCCTAGCATCGCGCATCGGCGCACCGCGCCTTGCTCGTTACGGAGATCGACATGCATCGCATTCCGCTGCGCGCGCTGGCCTGTGCGCTTGTGCTCTACGCCGGCGTCGTCGCGCCCGCATTCGCCGCCTTCGGCATCACCCGCAGTGGTGATCGCATCGTGGTGGATACCGGCGCCGAGCTGCTGTTTTCGGTCAACGCCAGCAACGGCGATCTCGTGTCGATGCGCTACCGCGGCAACGAACTGCAGACCACCGAATCCAAGGGCTCGCATATCGCCTCCGGGCTAGGCAGCGCCAGCGTGGAGGCGCGCGTGGTGGGCGGCGCCATCGTGGTCACGGCCAAGGCCGGCGACCTCACCCAGTACTACATCGCGCGCAAGGGCCGTAATGCCATCTACATGGCCACCTCCGCGCCCAGCCTGCTACCGGTGGGCGAGCTGCGCTTCATCGCCCGCTTGAACGTGGCCAAGCTGCCGAACGCGTTGCAGGAACCGGATTCCAGCGTCGGCACTGCGATTGAAGGCGAAGACGTGTTCCTGCTGCCGGACGGGCGGACCAGCTCCAAGTTCTACTCGGCCCGGCGCATGCTCGAAGACCCGCTGCACGGCGTGAGCGGCAACGGCATGGCGGTGTTCATGCTGATGGGCAATCGCGAGCGCAGTGCGGGCGGGCCGTTCTTCAAGGACATCGCCACACAGAAAACCCGCGTCACCCATGAGTTGTACAACTACATGTATTCGGACCACACCCAGACCGAAGCCTTCCGCGGCGGATTGCACGGCGTGTACGGCCTGTTGTTCACCGACGGCGGTGCGCCCTCCTCCGCACAGACCAGCACCGACTTTATCGATGCCAGCCTGGGCGTGAGCGGCTACCTGGCAGCGGACGGGCGCGGCACGCTTGCCGGGCGCGTGAGCGGGGTGTTGGCCGGGCAGCCGGCAGTGGTCGGCTTGCGCAACGCTCAGGCGCAATACTGGGCCACCGCCACTGGCAGCGGCGACTACCAGATCAACGGCGTGCGCCCGGGCCGCTACCGCATGACGCTGTATCAACACGAGCTGGAGGTGGCGCAACGCGATGTCGAGGTGTTTGCCGGCGCCACCGCACAGGCCGCGCTGCAGGCGGTGAGCTTGCCCGGCGCGGTGAAGTGGCAGATCGGCGTTCCCGATGGCACGCCAGGCGGCTTCCAGTACGCAGACCTGCTGCCGCGCGCGCATCCGTCCGATGCGCGCATGCGCTGGGCACCGGTCACCTACACGGTGGGATCAAGCAGCGTGGGCAGCTTTCCGGCGGTGCAGTGGCGCGGGATCAACACACCCACACAGATCGTGTTTAGCTTGAGCAGCAGCGAAGTGCGCAGCTATCGGCTGCGCATCTTCGTGCCGTTGGCGCAGGTCAGCGCGCGCCCGCAGATCGCCGTCAACGCACGCTGGAACGGCCCCGTCCCCGCTGCACCGAATCAACCCAAGACGCGCGGAATCACCCGTGGCACCACACGCGGCAACAACACGCTGTATGAAGTGGATATCCCGGCGACGGCGCTGCAGGCGGGCAGCAACCGGATCGCCATCAGTCTGGCCTCGGGGTCGCCGGACAATGGCTTCCTCAGCCCGGCCATCGTCTACGACAGCGTGCAGCTGGTCGCACCGTAATCACGCCACGTCCGGGTGCCCGCATAGCGCACGCCAGAACGCGTGGTGTGCGGTGCATGCATCAGTTGGCGGTGATGCCCACCGCCAAGCGACGCGCTAGCGCTGCGGTAACTTCTAATGCATCGTCCACCACTTGCAGATACAGGGCGTTGCTGTAGCGGCCATCGCCATTGCGCACGGCCTGCACTCTGTCCGGAAAGGTCTTGCTGCGCGCCGCCTGCAGGACATGTCGGAATGAGCGACCTGCGCCTGCGCATGTTTGCACGTGCCCTCCAATGAGTTATGGACGACGTGCTTACTGCTGCACACGTACTGGCAGGCGATACGCCGATCAATCCATCCAGTACGCCCTCATCAAGGTGAGCAGCCACATGCGACTTCACGCGCACGGCATGACTGCGCGAGTTGCGCCACGCTAGCGCGCAGCAAAAAGCGCGGCACACCCATGGGGTGTACCGCGCCTTGGATTACTGCGTCTACCTGGCAGTGATCAACACCGCCATGGGCCAGCATCGACCGCGCCAGCCGCAGCTATGCAGCCGCGCTGATCGCCGCTGTTACTTGGCGTCCATCGTGGCGCTGACCTTGGCCCAGCCATTGCCGCGCACCACTTCGAAACCGGCTTCGGCCGCATGCAGATACATGCTGTTGTTGTAGCGGCCATCCTTCGAGCGGTTGGTCTGCAACCAGTTGAGGAACGGCTTGGCATCCACGTTGAGGCTGCCGCTGGTCTTCAGCGTGGCCTGCCCCGCGGTTCCGGTCGGGATGAAGGTGTAGACGTAATAGCCCGCACCGGAGTTGAAGCCTTCCCACAGATCAAAGGTGCGCCCGCCAGCGGTGATCACCTTGCTGGCGGTCAGCGTGCCGATCGGCCAGGAGTTGTGGTCGCCCCAGATCATCACTTCCAGCTGCGGATTGCCTTTGGCCGTATCCCAGCGGAAGAAGATGTCGTAGGCGAAGTCGCCCGCCAGGTTGGTGCCGCCGGCACTGTAGCTGAACTTCATAGGGATCGAGCTGATCGAGGAGATCTGCTTCGGAAACAGCGTGTCGCTGGTGGGGTTCCAGTCGTAATGCCAGCCGCGCACGATCGCCGGATACCCGTAGAGGTTGTAGTCGGCGAAGTTGAAGGTGACGGTGAGCTCCGGCGTGCTGCCGGTGCCGAACGTGCCCTGGATGATGTTGTTGGGATCGTTGAAGTTGTTCACCCACGCGTAGTGGTTGCCGAAGATCTTGTACGGCCCGGCCAGCGCGACCGGCGCCAGTGCCACCAGCCCGAGGGTCAGGGCGGCCTTCCACCAGCGCGAGGCACGCCGCCGTGTGGTGGGCGCCTGCGCAGTGGCCTGGTCGAGGATGCGATGTTGAGTCTGCTGCATGTGGTGTCTCCCTTGGATTCAGCGCGCGACGCCACCGTTGCGGCGTCGGGACCGCTGCCTGGCAGCGATCGCAGCGGGACCCTAACAGCGCCGCGTCGCAAGGAGCTATAGCGAAACCTGGGGGCCTGCGGGTGCCCGCGCGATAGCGGGCGCTACCCGGCAATCGGGGCGTGCGCCCGTCCTCAGTTCGTCGTCGGCATGCTGCCGCGCCAGCGAATCCCGGTCAGGTGGCGGCGGCCTTGGTGAGGGCGATTGCTGCGTTGCCACATCGCGCGACGGCGCACTGGCGCCGTGCAGTGCCTGGACAGTGCTGTGCTCAGCGTGCCGGGGCCTTCCGGTAGACCCCGGCGACGCTGCCGCCGAGCCCGTCCCCGCACGCCTTCCGACCAATGCCCTTCGCCTCGCCCCCGATTTGCGATAGCGTTCACATCCAGAGACGACGCAACAGCCGGAGGGGGCGACGATGCGCATCGGAATCGTGGTGGACAGTGCGTGCGACTTGCCGCAGGACTTCATCCAACGCAACAACGTCATCGTGCTGCCGATCAGCGTGCGTATCGGCGAAGCCGTGCTGGCCGACCATCGCGACGAGGAAGCCACCTTGAGCTTCCTGCACGCGCACGTGGCCGAGCGCGGCCATGAGGCGGAGACCACCCCGTTTTCGGTCAACCAGATCCGCGACCTGTTCCTGCAGCGGCTGGTCATCGATTACGACCACGTGTTCTGCCTGACCATCTCCAAGCTGCGCAGCCAGATTTTCGACAACGCCACCCAGGCGAGCTTTGCGATCCTCAACGACTACAAGCCGGTGCGGCAGGCGGCCGGGCACACCTCGCCGTTCGCGCTGCGGGTGATCGACACGCTGAACCTGTTCGCAGGCCAGGGCATCACCGCGGTGGAAGCGGTACGCCTGCGTGCGCAAGGCCTGGGCGTGGCGCCGATCCGCGCCCGGCTTGAGCAATTGGCCGAGCACACCTATGGCTACATGATTCCGCGCGATCTCTATTACCTGCGTGCGCGTGCGCGCACCAAAGGCGATCGCAGCGTGGGCCTGATCGGCGCCGCGCTGGGCAGCGCGCTGGACATCAAGCCGGTGCTGCGCGCCTACCGTGGCGTCACCGAGCCGGTGGCCAAGCTCAAGGGCTTCGAACCCTCGGCCGAAAAGCTGTTCGCCTTCACCGTGCGCAAGCTCCGCGACGGGCTGATGACGCCTACCGTGTGCGTGGGCTATGGCGGCGAACTTGCCGAACTGCACGCGTTGCCGGGCTATGCCGCATTACAGGCCGCCTGCCAGACGCAGGGCGTGGAGCTGTTCGAAAGCGTGATGAGCCTGACCGGCATGGTCAACGTCGGCAAAGGTGCGTTGGCAGTGGCCTTCGCCGCCGAGCCGCACAGCTTCTCGGCATAAACGTGCGCCTGCACGCCAGCACACGGCAGCAGGCCTCGACGACGCACTCACCACTGCTGGCATAAGGTGCCCGGCACCTGTCATCCGAGTGTGTGCCCATGCCTGTCAGCTATTCGATCAGCCTGCCCGACCCCAAGCTCGCCCGCGGCAGCGCGCCGGCGGTGAGCTTCAGCGCCAATGGTGCGGAGGCCTTTGCCGAACAGTTGCAGGCTGCCCTGCGCGACCCGGCCTGGTTCGACCGCTGGCGCCAGCTGCAGGCCGACCCGGACGAAGTGGACCCCAGCCTGGGCGTCACCGACCCGGCGGCCACCGTGACCGGCAAGCAGGGCGACCTGCGCATCGACCTGGTGGCCACCACCAGCATCCCCGGCGACCTGCTCAAGCAGCGCATGCAGGCCCTGGCCGGCCATCACTGGGAACTGCGCGACGTGCGTTGACGCGCAGATGCCGTGCCGGTTTGCGCGTACGATCGTGTTGCGCAAACCGGTGCGGCTTCAAAACACTGCGACGTTGTACTAAGCACGCCGCAGATCGCATTCCGCTCCAGCATGCGAGCGGGATGACTGACTACTTCTCGTCGCCAGCGCGCGTTACCGCTGCAGCACTGCCTTGCCAGTTGCCCACCGTGGCCAGCGCCATTTCAGATTCACCGCCAGCGTGCCGCAGACGATCAGGCCCAGGCCCAGCCATTGCACCGGCGCCAGCGCATGGCCGTACAGCAGGTAATCCAGCAGCAGCGTCACCAGCGGATACACGAAGGCCAGCACCGCGATGGTGGCCACGTGCAGATGGCGGTACGACGAATAGAACAGCACGTAGACAATGCCGCTGTGGATCACGCCCAGGCCCACCAGCCAGGCCCAATGCATGCCCGGATGCAGCGCAGCACTGCTGGAAAACCCCATAAGCAGCACCGTCCCGACCCAGCACTGCACGGTGACCACCGCCAACGGCCGCTCACGGCCGATGCGTCGGGACATCAGTAGCGAAGCACCACAGAGCAGCGCCGCCAGCAGCGTCAGCCCGATGCCCAGCAGATAGCTGCGGTCGGCGGACTGCCACAACCGCAATGGGTCTGCCGAACACGCCACCCCGATGAAGGCCAGCAGCGTCCAGCCCAGATCGGCGCGACGCGTGCGTTCGCCCTGCACCACCGCCGCCAGGATCAGCATCACGAACGGAAACACGTGATACACCATGGTGGCCACACCGATCGACGAGCGCGCCATACCGGCAAACAGCGCCACCCAGTTCAATACCAGCAGCACGCCGCTGATGGCCGCATCGCGTAACAGGCGGCGCTCGCGCCATAGCCCACGCAAGTGCCCACCAAGCACCCCGCAGACAGTGAGAAACAGTGCGCCAAACAGGCAGCGGTAAAACACCGCCGTCACCGGGTCCTGGCCGCTTTCATGCACGAAGACGCCAACCGAGCCGATCAACACCTCGGCCAACAGCAGCTGCCAGATTGCGCGGCGCGACGCCGCCACCGGTGGTGCAGCCGCAACGCTCATAGCGTGATCTCCCCACGCAGATAGTGCACGGCGCTGCCACGTACGTAGACATGCGCCGGTGTGACGCGGCACTCAAGCTCACCGCCACGCGCCGAGGCCTGCAGCGCGCGCAGATCGGTCTTTCCAAGCGTGCGCGCCCACAACGGCGCCAGCGCTGCATGGATCGAACCGGTGACAGGGTCCTCCGCTCCGCCATTGGCCGGCCAGAAATAGCGCGACACCAGGTCATGCGTGGCTCCCGGTGCGGTAATGGCCACATCGCGTGGCGCCAACGCCAGCATCTGCGCCAGGTCGGGCACCACGGCACGCACCTGCTGCTCGTCCGCGTACACCCCGATGTAGGCCTGTGCGTTGGCATACACCGCCTGCGGTGCGATCGACAACGCGGCCAGCAGTGGCGCCGGGACCTGCGTGACCAGGGTCGGCAGCTGATTGGGAAAGCAAATCTCGAACGTAGCTTCGTCCACCTGCTCAACACCGATCTCACCGACCGCCGGGGCGCGCAGCCGCAACGGAAACGGTGCCAGCTGCTGGCGCGCAATGACGTACGCACTTGCCAGCGTCGCATGGCCGCAGAAGCCGACTTCCTTCAACGGCGAGAACCAACGGATGTCGAAGACGCCAGCGTGATCGCGCACGAAGAACGCGGTTTCCGAAAGATTGTTTTCGGCAGCGATCGCCTGCATCACCGGCACCGGTAACCATGCCTGCAACGGCACCACCGCCGCAGGGTTGCCCTTGAAACCCACACACGTAAACGCATCGACCACGAACAGGGAAAGCAGCACGTTGCAACCTCGCCAGAAGACCGGGCAGGTCGCCCGGCACGGCCAGTCTGCAGCGCGATGCGCGACCAGGACAGATTCAGATACGCTACAAACAGACCAATACAGATTTGGGCACCGTACCCATGCTGCTTTACGAATCGCTGGCCACACAGCTGCGGCAACAGATCGAGCGCGGCACCCTGCGCGCCGGCGAACGCCTGCCCTCGATCCGCCAGCTGGCCGCCAGCCACGGCATCAGCCCCGCCACCGCCGTGCAGGCCTGCCTGCAACTGGAACGCGAGGGCCGCGTCCAGGCGCGGCCACGTTCCGGCTATTTCGTGCGCGCCGCTGCCGCGCCACTGCCGGCCGCCACGCCCACGCCACGCCGGCGTGCGCCGGGCGTCATCGCCAATCCCGCCCTGCAGGGCGTGTTCGACCTGCTCGCACGTACCGACCTGGTGCCGCTGCACCTGGCGACGCCTGCGCCCGCGCTACTACCCGGCGCACAGCTGGCCGCAGCGATGTCGCGCCAGCTACGCCGCCAGCGCACTGCGGCACTGGACTATGCACCTCCACAAGGCCACGCCGCGCTGCGTCGGCAGATCGCGCTGCGGTATGCGCAATGCGGCACCAACGTGGACGCAGACGAAGTGGTGATCACCGCTGGCGCGATGGAGGCAATCAGCCTGGCGTTACGCACCATCACCACGCCAGGCGATGTGGTGGTGGTGGAGACGCCCACCTACCACGGCATCCTGCAAGCGGTCGCCGCGCTGCGTCTGAAGGTGCTGGAAGTTCCCAACCGCGCAGGGCAAGGCATTGACGCCGCGCATCTGGATGCACTGCTGCAACGCACGCCGGCACGCGCCGCGATCCTGGTGCCCAACTTCAACAATCCGCTGGGCAGCCTCACCCCCGATCACGCCAAGCGCGCCGTAGTGGACAGTTGCGCACGGCATGGCACGGTGGTGATCGAAGACGATATCTACGGCGAGCTGGCCTGGTCTGGTCAGCGCCCACGCCCGCTGCGGCAGTTCGACACGCACGCCAACGTCATCACCTGCGGCTCGTTTTCCAAGGTGTTGTCGCCCGGCCTGCGGGTGGGCTGGCTGCTCGGTGGGCCGTGGACCGACGCGCTGGTGCGTGCCAAGTATTTCTCCACCGTCGGCAACGCGAGCCTGCCGCAGCTGGCCCTGGCCGACTACCTGGCGCAACACGATCTGGAGCGGCATCTGCGCAAGCTGCGCCGCACGCTGGCCGACAACGGTCAACGCCTGCGCGATGCGATCGTGCGGCACTGGCCATCCGGCACGCGCATCGGCGAGCCGGCAGGTGGATTGTCGCTGTGGCTGCAGTTGCCCGATGGCGGCAGCGGCCAGACGCTGTTCGAAGCCGCGCTGGCCAAGGGCATCGGCACCTCACCCGGCCAGGTGTATTCCAGCCGCAGCGACTACGCCGACCATCTGCGCCTGACCTGCGGCCAGCCGTGGAACGAGACACTGGACCGCGCCATGCGGCAGCTGGGGCGGCTGGCCGCGCAACGGTCGAGTTGAATTGCGCGCATACGCGTTGTTGCCAGAAATCCGGCAAGCGCCTGACCTGTTCGCAGGTACTGCGCGTCGATGGTTGGGAGGTGATCAACGTCGTCCGCAGTCGCAATGCGACGTGCGGCGGGAACTAAAAGCAAGGGCTCACAGGGCGACAACACTGCGGCATTGCCACCGCGTTTAGCAATGACGCCTTACCGCATCCGCGCGCGCGACACGGCAACCACTACGACACCAAGCACGCCGGCACTGCCTCACTGAGAGCAGCGATCAAAACAACGACGCAACTGCCAGGCGGGAGCTGCGGCCAGTGCTCGGATCGGCATGTACCCGTACCTTCCGATTCCTCCGCACCGTCCGCACCCACCTGACGATTGCTCGCTGCGTCTGTTAGCCGCTTTTAGCTTTTCAGCGCGCGCGCATGATGGGCAATATGCTCGCCGATGAAGCTGGCGATGAAGTAATAGCTGTGGTCGTAGCCGGGCTGCAGCCGCACCGTGACCGGATAGCCCGCAGTCTTGGCGGCGTCTTCAAATAGCTTCGTTTTCAGCTGGTCTTCCAGGAATTCATCGGCATCGCCCTGGTCGATCAGCAGCGGCAGGCGCTCGGCTGCCTGTGCGATCAGTGCTGTGGCGTCGTAGGCCCTCCATGCCGCGCGATCGTCGCCCAGGTACTGACCGAAGGCCTTCTCGCCCCACGGCACCTGGCTCGGTGCGACGATCGGCGAAAACGCCGACACGCTGCGATAACGGCCTGGATTTTTCAAGGCGATGGTCAGCGCGCCGTGCCCGCCCATCGAGTGACCGCTGATGGCGCGTGCGCCGGTGGTGGCGAAGCTGGCCTCGATCAATGCCGGCAGTTCGTTCACCACGTAATCGTACATGCGGTAATGCGCGGCCCATGGTTGCTCGGTGGCATCCACGTAGAAGCCGGCACCCTTGCCGATGTCGTAGCCCTCGGCATCGGCGACATCGTCACCGCGCGGGCTGGTATCCGGGGCCACCAGGATCACGCCGTGTTCGGCGGCATAGCGCTGAGCCCCGGCCTTGCTGATGAAGTTCTGCTCGGTGCAGGTCAACCCGCTCAGCCAGTACAGCACCGGCAAGGGGCCGTCGGCTGCCTGCGGTGGCAGATAGACGCCCACCTGCATGGCGCAGCCCAGGCTCGTGGAGTGGTGCCGGTAAACGTCTTGCCAGCCGCCGAAGCAGGCACGGTGTTCGATACGTTCCATGGGATTCCTTGCGAAGAGAAAATCCTGCGGCCGGGATCACCGGCCGCAGGATCGGACCATCAGTGCAACAAGCCCTTGTGACGCGCCACGTTGGTCGACAGCGCATCCATCAGCGCCGGCGACAGGCAGTCGTACGGCGTCAGGCCCAGTTCGGTGAGACGCGCACGCACGCCATCCATCTGGTCCGGCGGCGTGCCGGTTTCGATGATGGACGAGACGAACGCAGCAAAGCCCGGCGGCGACCATCCCGACTGCTGCGACAGCTCGGTATGGATGAAGTCCAGACCATAGAACGCATGGTCCTTGTTCTCGATCCGGCCATACAGATGCACGCCGCAACCGGTACAGGCATGGCGCTGGATCGTCGCACTTTCATCGACGATCTTGAGCTTCTCCGGATGCGCGGTCACGGTGACCTTGTCGCGTGGCGCAACCGCCACCACCGAGAACTTGGCGCCTTCCGGCTTCCAGCATTTGCTGCAGCCGCAGGCGTGGTTGTGCGCGCTCTGCGATGCCACGTCCACGGTCACCTTGTTGCTGGCACACAGGCATTGCAGGGTGCCCCCTGCAAAACCTTCGGTACTGCCATGCACAACACCACCATCTACTGCAGGGTGAATCGACACGTTAGCCATCATGCCCCTCCCGGTTACGGGTCCCACGTGCGCGGAAGCGGCCGCGCGCCGCTCCTGGCCGTCCGGTCAGAAATGAATCACGGTGCGGATCGACTTGCCTTCATGCATCAGGTCGAAGGCTTCGTTGATCTGTTCCAGCGGCATGGTGTGGGTGATGAACGGATCCAGATCGATCTCGCCCTTCATCGACTGCTCCACCATGCCCGGCAATTGGGTACGTCCCTTGACGCCCCCGAAGGCCGAGCCGCGCCACACGCGGCCGGTCACCAGCTGGAACGGGCGGGTGCTGATTTCCTGGCCGGCACCGGCCACGCCGATGATGACGCTCTCGCCCCAGCCCTTGTGGCAGCACTCCAGCGCCGAACGCATCACGTTGACGTTGCCGATGCATTCGAAGCTGAAATCCACGCCGCCATCGGTCAACTCGACGATCACTTCCTGGATCGGCTTGTCGTAATCCTTCGGGTTGATGCAATCGGTGGCGCCCATGCTGCGCGCCAGGTCGAACTTGCCCGGGTTGGTGTCGATGGCCAGGATGCGCCCGGCCTTGGCCTGCACCGCGCCCTGGATCACCGCAAGACCAATACCGCCCAGCCCGAACACAGCCACGCTCTCACCTGGCTTGACCTTGGCGGTGTTGTGCACGGCACCGATGCCGGTGGTGACGCCGCAGCCCAGCAGGCAGACTTTTTCCAGCGGCGCTTCCGGGTTCACCACGGCCAGCGAGATCTCCGGCACCACGGTGTATTCGCTGAAGGTGCTGCAGCCCATGTAGTGGAAGATCGGCTCGCCGTTGTAGGAGAAGCGCGTGGTGCCATCGGGCATCAAGCCCTTGCCTTGGGTTGCGCGCACGGCCTGGCACAGGTTGGTCTTGCCGGAGAGACAGAACTTGCACTTGCGGCATTCGGCCGTGTACAGCGGGATGACGTGATCGCCCACTTTGACGCTGGTCACACCTTCGCCGATCTGCTCGACGATGCCGCCGCCTTCGTGCCCGAGCACCGACGGAAAAATACCTTCCGGGTCATCCCCTGACAGCGTGAACGCGTCGGTGTGGCAGACGCCGGTGTGGGTGATGCGGACCAGCACTTCGCCGGCCTGCGGCGGTGCCACGTCGATCTCGACGATTTCCAGCGGCTTGCCGGGTCCGAATGCAACTGCTGCACGGGATTTCATGGATGAGTGCTCCTGACGAGGATGTTCGAGGACGGGCGCGGCGCATGCCGACCCGGTGGGAGTTCATTTGAGATAGGACCGGACCAGGCCAAGCAATTCCTGCACCCGTTCGGCGCGTTGCGCATCGGACGCGGCGGCATGCCCGAAGTCTTCACGGATATGCGCCTCCAGTACCTGCGACATCAGCCCGTTGACGGCCCCCCGGATCGCGGCGATCTGCTGCAGGACTGGAGCGCAGTCTGCCCCTATTTCCAGCGCACGCTCAAGTGCATCGCACTGCCCACGCAGCCGACGCACACGCGCTAGCGCTCGCTTTTTCTCCTGTGGCGAATGCGGCATGCAAGGCCCCGTACCGGATACTGGGGGGTAGTATATGGATCGAAGACAAAAAAGCCATGACCGCCGCATGACAGACGATGCAGTGCGCCGACTTCTAGCTTCTTTCTTCGCAGCGTGGGCACACGTCGCGCCCCAGCACCACAACTCCCCTGCGATGGCATATGCAGTGGGCTGCGAACATTCGGCAAGCTGCGCTGCAGCAACACGTTATGGTGTAACAGGCGCTCTCTGCGTCTGTGCAAACTGCCGGCAGCTGCTGCGAAAACGCGCAAGACTCGGCGAGAGAAACTTGTCGCGATGCGTGATCAGAAAGAAGCGACGTGACATCGGCGGGAGCACGCCGGTGATGGCCTTCAACGTCCCGGCAGCCAAGGACGCCTCCACCACCCAACGCGACAGACAACTCACGCCCAGGCCGTGCATCACCATGTGCTTGATCGCTTCGGAGCTGCCGATCTGGCGTGCATCGGCCAACTGATGCAGATGCCGCAGCAGTCGTTGCTCCACCTCCTCACGCGTGCCAGAACCCGGTTCGCGCAACAGCCACGCAGCGGCGCGCAGATCCTTGCGGGTGACGTTTGCCTGCTTTGCCAGCGGGTGCTGGCTGCCAACCACGATGAGCAGTTCGTCGGACAACCAGGGCTCGACGTGCAACTCGGGCACGTGGCACGGGCCTTCGATCAACCCCATCTCCAGCTCGAAATTGGCGACCTTCGCAGCGATGGCCGTGCTGTTGCCGGCTTCCATTTCCACGCGCAGATGCGCAGCGGTTGTATGCAGCTCGCGCAGCACCAGCGGCAGCACATAATTGCCGATGGTGGTGCTGCAGCCCACCTTCAGACGTGTCGACAAACTGGCGCTGCCGGGATGGAAACCGGCTTCGATCTGCTGCGCGTTGTCGAGCATCCTGCGCGCGTGCGTCAGCAATGCGCGGCCGCTGTCATTCAACAGCAAGCGTTTGCCGACCCGATCGAACAACCGGGTGCTCAAGCCACTTTCCAGTTCATTGAGCGAGGCGCTGGTGGCCGACTGCGACAACGCCACCTGCGCCGCCGCTGCGGTGGTGGAGCCACACTCGGCAACCGCACAAAAGATCTGGAGCTGCCGCAGGCTGAGTTTCATCGTTAGCGATTTATTGGGTTACATCAACCAATATTACGCGCTTTACTGCTAGATCCAGCTGCCTAGACTCACTCACTTCTTCAGCCGACACCGCTGTGACCCAAATGCGCATGCCCACCTCCCCGATCTGCCCTGCAATCGCCTGGCCGCTATACGCGCTGCCCAGTCCGGGCGAAGCGATCCGCCAGTTCACACCAAACTGGTTCGCGGTGACGATGGGCACCGGCATCCTGTCGCTGGTGCTGGGCCAGCTCCCCTGGCCCGTGCCTGGCGCCGCGCTGCTCGGCGCTGGCCTGTGGCTCTGCAATATCGGGTTGTTTGTGGTGTTCAGCGCGTTGTATCTCGCTCGCTGGGCGCTGTATCCGCACGAAGCCCGACGCATCCTGGCCCACCCGACCGCCTCGATGTTTCTGGGCACTATCCCGATGGGCCTGGCGACGCTCATCAACGGCCTGCTGCTCTATGGCCTGCCGCGCTGGGGCGCTGCCGTCATTCCCGTGGCCACTGCGTTGTGGTGGATGGACGCGGCCATGGCGCTGGCCTGCGGCGTGCTGGTGCCCTACCTGATGTTTACCCGCCAGCAGCACCGCATGGAACAGATGACCGCACTGTGGCTGCTGCCAGTGGTGGCTGCGGAAGTCGCCGCGGCCAGTGCTGGCGCGCTCGCCCCGCATCTGGCCGATGCCGGCAGCCGCTTCGGCATGCTGGTTGCCGGGTACGTGCTGTGGGCGTACTCGGTGCCGGTGGCGATGGGCATCCTGGTGATCCTGTGGCTGCGTATGGCGCTACACCAGTTGCCGCAGGCCAGCATGGCCGCTTCGAGCTGGCTGGCGCTGGGGCCGATCGGCACCGGCGCGTTGGGGATGCTGGTATTTGCCGGCGACGCGCCGGCACTGTTCGCCGCACATGGCATGGGCACCATCGGCCAGGCAGCGGCGGGATGTGGCCTGATCGCCGGCCTGTTGCTGTGGGGGCTGGGGCTGTGGTGGCTGGCGCTGGCCATCCTCATCACGGCCCACTATTTCGCGGACCAGGTTCCGTTCAATCTGGGCTGGTGGGGATTCACGTTCCCACTTGGGGTTTATGCGTTGGCGACACTGAAGCTCGGCGCCGCTCTGCAAATGCAGGTTTTCGATGTACTCGGCAGCGTATTGCTCCTGCTGCTATGCGTGACCTGGACGATCGTGGCGGCACGCACTGCGGTAGGCGCGTATCGGGGCACGTTGTTCGTTGCGCCCTGCCTTGTCGAGGCCAGCGAGCATGCACCTGCGCGCTGAAGTACAGGTTGCATGTCTGACAGGTGCGCTTCGCGCTGCCGAATGAGCACGCATGCGCGTTCGGCTACTCCGCGGCGTCCAGATCCGGTGGTGGTGGATCTGACGGGTCATCGAACCAATCGGCATCAGGCGCATCCAATGCATCCGGTGGCGGTGGTAGCGGGACACCCATGTCGTGATCCGCCAGGCAGCGCGCGAGCGCTGCCGGATCTACGGGGATGTCTTCCGCGCCATCGTGCAAGACGGGTGGCTGGTGCGGTGGCTGCAGGCACTCGCGCAGGAACCCTCGCTCCATCGCAGACGGCGGCTGCCCGCGGCGCACATGCACCGGGGGAGATGGCGGTGGGCCCGGTGGCGCGCCGCACCGGCTTGCACAGCCTCCGAGGGTCAGCATTGCAAGCATGGTGCTCACGGTAGCAATGGTCGGGCGCGTCTGCCCCATGTTTTGATCTCCCTTGTGTACGGCAAACGCAGCGCGCGGCGTGTGGCAGAGCGACGTTCGCCCCGCGGCCAGGAGATCCTTGCAGGCACGTTTTGCACAGGTGTGTTGTGCGCTGGCGCCGCATGGCATGCCGTGCCGGGCGCGTACAAACGTGAGGAAACAAGCGAAACGACGACAAACATGCTTCGTGCATCTGCATTGCGTCAACGTGACCCAACGCCGCGCTGGAGAAGGCCTACGCGTGCGCGGGTTTGAACACAACAGCATCTCAGCGCTGCAAAACAAACCGTACGATCAGCGCATCACCAATCAGCTCTTCGCGGCCACCGGCACCACGTCGGCCACTGCCTCGGTCGGCATCGCCACCGCGGCCATGACTGCAGTGCGGAAGCGCCCCGCAAAAGCGGCGTCGTTGGCCAGATAGCACGCCCGCGCGGCCGCCGAGAGGCGCTCCAACTCTGCGGGCGGCAACGCCAGCGCGGCTTGCACTGCCTGCGCAATGCCTGCCGCATCCACATAGTGATAGCTCGCCAGCCGGCGCTGGCGCACTGTCGCCACCGGAATCAGCAGGCCGTGCTCGGGGCGGACCAATTCGTTCATCGGCTCGCCATCGGTGGCCAGGGTGATCGCACCCACGCTCAAGGCCTCCATCAGGTAATGCCCGAAGCCTTCCGCCTCCGATGGACAGATATGGAACTGGTGGGCGTTCTGAAGGCGGCGCAGCGCTGCATCGTCGAGATACCCGACGCGGTGATCGATATTGGCCGCCACCACCTGCTTGCCCGCCGTGCGTGGGTTCTGCACCACCGTCAGCAGCGGCCATTCGGGATGCTGCTGCCAGGTTTCCAGCAGCACGCGGGTGCCCTTGGCGGTGCTACGCCCGGCCAGGTGGAAGAACGCACGCTGACGGAACACCTCCGGATCGTGGCGATCGGGGCTGGTGAAGCCGATGTACTGCGTGCGGCAGCCCAACTCGCGGAAGATCCGCTCGGCATGGTGGGTCTTGCACAACACCGCCGTGAACCGCGGCAGCAATGGCAACCACTTGGGCAGCAGCCATTCCGGGTTGGGAACCAGCAGATTGGCGTGCCCCAACGGCAGGCAGCGCGCATACACGCGCTCGGAAAAGATCTGTACCGGCACCTTGCCCAACAGCGCGCGCCGTCCCCACAGGCGCAACTCACGCCCGGTGTCGTGCAGGCGCTGGCTGGTGAACCCCACTTCCTGCACCTGCGCCCCGCCGGCACGCAGCGTCTGTGCCATCAACACCATGTCGCGGGTCAGGCCCACGCCATTGTCACGGCTGATCACCCGCATCATCGGCAACACCACGTCATGCACCTGCTCGACCTTGTCGGCGGGCAGTGTCGGTGCAGCGGATTTTGGTGGGATGTCCCGGTCTGTCATGCTGCGTCACACGTGTGCCAATGGTTGACAAATTCGATCATTATGATGCGTGCTCCCGTCCTGCACCTTGCGAGCACCATGTTTCCGGTAGCCACCCCGCGCAGCCCGACCGTTGCGCCTCCGACGATGACCTCCATGGACATGCAACAACCCTGCGTTCTTGTGGTCGACGACGACCCCGACCTGCGCAAGCTGATCGGCGAGTTCCTGAGCGCCCATGGCTACCAGGTGGATGTGGCCGAGAATGTCGCCGAAATGCGCAAGCGCATCACACAACGGCGTCCGGACCTCATCGTACTCGACGTGATGATGCCGGGAGAAGACGGGCTGAGTGCGGCGCGTTCGCTGGCCAGCGAACGCGGCTCGCCTGCGGTGATCATGCTGAGCGCGCTGGGCAATGATACAGACCGCATCATCGGGCTGGAGGTTGGCGCCGACGATTACCTGGCCAAACCCTGCAACCCGCGCGAGCTGCTGGCGCGGGTGCGCGCCCTGCTGCGCCGCAGCCAGGTCACCAGCGACCAGGCCGAGCCGCGCGGCAATGTCTACGAGTTCGCCGGTTGGCGGCTGGACGTGGTGCGGCGCGACCTGCGCGACCCCACCGGTATCTTCATCAACCTCTCCGACGGCGAATTCGCCCTGCTGCGTACCTTTGTGGAGCATCCGCAACGCGTGCTGAGCCGCGACCAACTGCTCGACTACGCGCGCGGCCGCGACACCGACGTCTATGACCGCGCCATCGACAGCCAGATCAGCCGGCTGCGCCGCAAGATCAACGAACGCGTGCACACCGAGCTGATTCGCACCGTGCGCAACGAGGGCTACATGCTGCTGCCGAGCGTCGCGCGTCTGTGAGTGAACCGGTACGCCGCGGGCTGTCGATCTTTGCCCGCACCTTTGTCCTGCTGGCGGTGGCCCTGGTCACCGCACAGGCGGTCGGCATCGCCCTGCTGGTGATGCGCACCCCCGTCTACGAGCCGCCGGTGCATCCGCCGGAGGTCGTGGCCCTGCTGTCCACCCGCATGCCGGCCGGCACCCAGACGCTCAAGGTGCACGAAGCCCGCCAGGCGCCCACGCCACCGGCCGGCCAGGTCCGCGACGGCTTCGCCGAAATGCTGCTGGCGCATTGGCTGGATGTGGACAGCGCGCGCGTGCGCTTCTATCGCAGTGCCGATGACGGCGAGGCGCCACGGCTCCTGCCGCGCCAGGGCACATCGAACCGGACATCGGCCCAGGCCCGCGCGGCTGGCGCCGGCAGCGAGCAACTGCCAGCCGGGGCACCGCCATTCGGCAAGGACTGGCCACGCCCCAGCCCCGAGGGCGCGCCCTTCGGCAACGGGCTGCGGCCTGACGACCCGCGCGGTGATTGGGAAAGCGAACGCCTGACCCCTGGCGTGCCGCTGCTGGACGGTTTCACCGCCGCGCTGCAACAGCCCGACGGCCGCTGGCGCACGGTGGAATCGCCGCGCCGCCGCCTGTCGGCCGAGTTCAAGACCCACGTGGTGCTGCTGTTCCTGGCCGGCCTGCTGGCCAATGTGCCGCTGGCGTGGTGGTTCTCGCGTGCGCTGTCCGCGCCGATCAAGCGCTTTGCCGAAGCCGCCGACCGCCTGGGCCGCAATCCCGACGCGGCGGCCCTGCAACGCAGCGGCCCGAAGGAGATCGTGCGCGCGGCCGATTCGTTCAACGCCATGCAGGCACGCCTGAACCGGCTGATCAACGAGCGCACCCACATGGTGGCGGCGATCGCACACGACCTGCGCACCCCGCTGGCACGGCTGTCGTTCCGCCTGGACGACCTGCAAGCGCCGCTGCGCGACAAGGCGCTGGCCGACATCGACGAGATGAAGGCGATGATTTCTGCGGCGCTGGATTTCATCCAGAACGACCGCCATCGCGGCGAGCGCGCCCCGCTGGACCTGCGCCTGCTGGTGGAGAGCGTGGTCGACAACGCGGTGGACACCGGCGCCGATGCCGAACTGCTGCCAGGCCCGGCGATCACCCTGGACGGCGACCCGCTGGCGTTGCGCCGCGCGGTGATGAATCTGCTGGAAAACGCGCTGAAATACGGCCGGCGCGCGCGCCTGCGGCTGCATCGCGAAGGCGAGGACGGCGTGCTGTGGATCGACGATGACGGCCCGGGCATCGACCCCAGCCAGCGTGAACAACTGCTGCTGCCGTTCGTACGCGGCGAATCCTCGCGCAACCGCGACACCGGCGGAATCGGGCTGGGGCTGTCGGTGGCGCACAGCATCGTGCTGGCGCATGGCGGTGCACTGCGGCTGGACAATCGCGACGGGGGCGGACTGCGGGTGACCGTGCGCCTGCCGTGCATGCCGGAACGGCGCTGACGGCGACGCAGGCAGGCCTGCGCCGCACGGCTCACTGACTCAGTACGCGAACTCGCGGAACACCGGGTCGATATCACCCTTCCAGGCACCGTGATACAGCGCCAGCTTGCGCTCTGCAGCAGTGACGCCGGTTTCGGCAATCTCGGTGATCACATCGAGAAAGCCGGTCTCGTCCTGGCCGTCGCGGTTCAGGCGGGCACGTCGGCGCAGGCCTTCGCGGGCGATGTTGACCGCCTCCAGCGCCAGATCGCGCACCACGCCGTTGCGGAACGGCAGGCCCAACGCCTGCTTGGGGACGCCGTCGCGCAATGCGTGGCGCTCGGCCAGGGTGAAGTCCTTGACCAGGTCCCAGGCCGCATCCAGCGCGGTCTGGTCGTACAGCAGCCCCACCCAGAACGCAGGCAGCGCGCACAGGCGATTCCACGGCCCGGCGTCGGCGCCGCGCATTTCCAGGTACTTCTTCAAGCGCACTTCGGGAAACGCGGTGGTCATGTGGTCGGACCAATCGCGCAGCGTCGGCAGTGCGCCCGGCAGCACCGGCAGCTTGCCCTGCATGAAATCGCGGAAGCTCTGCCCGCTGGCATCGTGGTAGACGCCATCGCGGTAGGAGAAATACATCGGCACATCGAGCAGGTAATCCACGTAACGCTCGTAGCCGAACCCGTCGTCGAACACGAAATCCAGCATGCCGGTGCGATCGGCATCGGTGTCGGTCCAGATGTGCGAGCGGTAGCTGAGGTAGCCGTTCGGCTTGCCTTCGGTGAACGGCGAATCGGCGAACAGCGCAGTGGCGATCGGCTGCAGCGCCAGCGAGACGCGGAACTTTTTCACCATGTCCGCTTCGGTGGCGTAATCCAGGTTGACCTGCACCGTGCAGGTGCGCGTCATCATGTCCAGGCCGAGCGAGCCGACCTTGGGCATGTAGCTTTTCATGATCTGGTAGCGGCCCTTGGGCATCCACGGCATCTCGTCGCGCCGCCACTTGGGCTGGAAGCCCATCCCCAGGAAGCCCAGCTGCAGCTCGCCGGCCACTTCGGCCACCTCGCTCAGGTGGGTGCCGGTTTCCACGCAGGTGTGGTGCAGCGTTTCCACCGCCGCGCCGGACAACTCGAACTGCCCGGCCGGTTCCAGCGTGACCGAGGCGCCATCGCGCAGCAGCGCAATGGTGCGGCCGTTTTCCTGCACCGGCTCCCAGCCGAAGCGGGTCATGCCGACCAGCAAGGCCTCGATGCCGCGCTCGCCATCGAAGGTGGGCGGGCGCAGGTCATCCAGCCGGAAGCCGAACTTCTCGTGTTCGGTGCCGATCCGCCAATCCGCACCGGGCTTCTCGCCGGAGGCGAGCACCTGGATCAGCTCTGCGCGTTCGGTGATCGGCGTTTCGGCAACGTGGCTGGGACTCGACAAGGGCACGCTCGCAGGCGAAAGGGGGTGGGACGATGTGGGGATCGCCCCCTGCCACCGCAAGGCCCGCACTATAACCGCAGGGCGTGCCCGGATTGGCGACATGGACGGGGCATGAGATTTCCACTCACAGGCGCTCGGCGCTGCGGTGGAGGATGGGCACGGGAGGCCGGTGGCGCAGAAGGGCTGTTGCGGGCCGGCCGATGTCGTCTGCTGCCGAGACGGCAGCCGCTGAACGCGTTGACTTGCGCCGCATTGCGGGTGGGCAGGCTGGGCATCCGATCGAGGTCTGCCTCAACCGCCGACCATGTCCACCGAAGCCAAGCGCCGCGTATCAGCGCATTGCATGTGCTGCACCTGCGCAAAAAGCTGGCGCCGCACCACCTTCAAGCAACCGCACCAACCAGCAACTGCGCGCAGGCCGCCAAGGCAGACCAGCCGATCACCGCACTGCCGATGAGCCCGGCAATCCAGACGCGCAGCCACGCCGCGCGTAGGGGGCTACGCGTCTGCAGGCGGTTCGACGTCCAGGCCCAGCCAGCCGCCGACGATGCCGCGCAGTTCGTCCACGCCCTGGCGCGATTCGCCTGAGTAGGTCTGCACGGTGACGCTGTCGCCGAAGCGCGAGGTCACTTCCTTCTTGACCTTCTGCAGGGTCTGCATCTGCTGGCCACGC
>NZ_JBGOFY010000018.1:0-94317 GCF_041520885.1 Xanthomonas sp. NCPPB 2922
CGGTGGCCCAGGTCTGCTGGTTGAGATGCATCGACCACCACACGCCGACATATTTGGATGGTTTGACCCAGCTGACATCGCCCAGGGCATTGGGTTCGTTGAGGTTGAGAATGAGGTTGGATTCGACCAGGCCGGTGGCCTGATCGGCGATCTGCAGCGTGCGCCACGGGGTATCGAAGGGCAGGGTGCGGCGTACCTTCCAACCCTCGGCGGCGGGCGAGAGGTGGGCACGCAGCCGCTGCCCTTCGGTACGGCGCAGCCACATGCCGGCGTAGTCCACCAACGCGGCTTCGTGCAGCGCCACGTGCAGCCCGTTGCGGCTGCGCAGCGTGAGCGGCGTATGCGCCAGCGCCACTTCGTTCAGCGGCGTGCGCTGATACAGGTATTCGTAGTGGATGGGCTCGCCGGCGGGGATCCACCACGCCTCGGAAGGCTGCGCAATGGCGAACTCGGTGACTTCTTCGTCGATGATGGCTTCGCGCAGACCGGCTTGCGCAGGGAAGTGATAGCGCAGGCCGAGCCCGTCGTCGTACACACGCACGATCACATCGAAGCGCCGTTGCGCGCCCTCGCGCTCGCCAAGGCTCACGCGCAATTCGTTGTAGTGGTTGCGCACCCGCCGGGTTTCGCCCCAGGGTTGTTCCCAGGTGTCATCGTGGCTGCTGCGCGCCTGCGACAGCACCTGCAGGCCGCGATCCAGACGCCCATCGCGCAGCTGAAATCCCAGCCGCGAGCGCTCCACCACCGCTTCGCCCAGCCGCTGCACACGGTAGTAGGGTGTGCCGCCATCCACTTCCACGGTCACCTGCAAAATCTTGCCGGGTGAAGCGACGTCGATCGCATCCTCGGCCTGGGCAGTGGCAGCGGCGCCGCCCAGTGTGGCGATCACCAGCAGGCGCGCGATCCACGCCGCACCCAATGTCGAGCGTGCTCGACGTGAAGACAGCGGCATATCCCCTCCCAAGGTCACCGTTGCACAAGCGCCGACTATGCCGCGCCGTTGCGTGCAGGCGTTGTGCTGCGCGCGGCGTGTGGCCATGAATACGTATGCAGGGGTGCGGAACCGTGGAGTGCGGCACTACCATGTTGCCCACGGTACCTGGGAGGGGCCGCGGCCGTGGCAGGCACTGCCACGCATCACAACGCGTGCAACGAGGGAGGGAGGCCGACGGCGCAAGCTGTCTCGCCGCTTCGATGCTGAAGATGATCTGCATGGCAGCGACGCTGGGCGTCGCCGCAAGTTCGCCGGTAGCGGCCGATGAACTGGAGTTTCAAGGACGCCGGGCGCAAGCGCAGGCGTTGGACGATGGTGGCTTTTTGTTGCGCTGGCCGCAGGGCGAACGGCGCATTCCCGCACAACCGATGCGCACCGACACCGCCAGCCCGGTGTTCGATGGGTTGTTCGCGCTGGCGCAACAGGAACTGGCCGACGACCGCGTGGAGGCGATCCGCGATCCCGCTTTCAATCACGGCAAGCCGGTGGCCTGCGCGTGCTTTGAAACCGGCGAGCGCTGGCCGTATGTGTGGACGCGCGATGTGAGCTTTGCCGCCGATCTCGCGCTGGCGCGGCTGGAACCGGAGCGCACCCGCACCTCGCTGCGATTCAAGCTGTCGCAGGCGCGCGATGGGCGCACGCCGGGCCTGTTTGTTGCGCAGGACACCGGCTCCGGTGGCAGTTGGCCGATCAGCAGCGACCGCGTGGTGTGGTTTCTGGCCGCACGCGGCCTGCTCGATGATCGCGCGTTTGCCGACGAAGTCTGGGCCGCGTTGCAGGCCACCGTGGCACAGGACCGCGATGCGGTCTTCGATGCGGATCTGGGTCTGTATCGCGGTGAAACCTCGTTCCTGGACTGGCGCGAGCAGACCTATCCTGCATGGACGCGCGAGGATGTGCGCTTCATCGCCGAATCCTTCGCGCTGTCCACCAATGTGCTGCATTACCAGGCCCTGCGCCTGGCCGAGCAGCTGGCGCGGCAGCGTGGCGATGCGCGCGCCAGCGAATATGCGCGCTGGGCCGCGCAACTACGGCAGGCCATCGATACACGTTTCTGGGACGCAACACAGCAGCAGTACGTCAGCTACCTCGGCAGTGCGGCGCACCCGGTGCGCTACGCCAAGGTGGACATGCTGGGGCTGTCGCTGGGCGTGCTGGCCGATGTGTTTCCCCCCGAGCGCGCGCGTGAGGCGATGCGCCGCTATCCGGCCGTGGCCGGTGGCACGCCCGTGGTGTGGCCGCAGGAGCGCATGCAGCCGATCTATCACAACCGCGCGGTGTGGCCGTTTATCAGTGCCTATGCGCTGCGCGCCGCGCGCACGCTCGACAACGCACCGCGGATTGCACTCGAACTGGAATCGCTGATGCGCGCAAGCGCGTTGGCCGGTTCCAACATGGAAAACTACGAGATGCAGTCGCTCGCCGTGCATGTGGAGGAGGGAGCGCGCAGCGGCCCAGTGGTCAATTCGCCACGGCAGCTGTGGTCGGTGGCCGGGTACCTGTCAGCGGTACTGGAAGGTGTATTCGGCGTTGCCGCCGATGGCAGTGTGACGCCCAAACTGCCGCGTTCGCTGGTGCCGCTATTGTTCGGCGACCGCACCCAGATCGTGCTTGAACAGGGGGCGCGGCGCTACGTGTTGGTACGCCCCGAAGGCCGCGATGCTGACAGCGATCTGCTGGTAGCCGGGCGCATCGAACATCAAGGGCAGACCACGCGTGTGCAACTGGTTGGCCGTGCCGCGCAGATGCAGGAACCACCGCGAACTACCCAGGTATTCGCGCCGGAAACACCGCCTGCGCCGCGTGTTCAACCGCATGGCGATGGCCTGCGCGTTGCCATTCCCGCTGGCACCACGCTGTATCTGGATGGCCGCGCGGTAGAGGCCAGCACACGGTTTGACCTGAGCGACGACGGCCTGCTGCACGACCTCAGCCTGACCCGTCGCGCTGACGGTCTGGAGTCACTACATAGCCCCACGGTCACCGTTGGCCCGATGCAGGCGCTGCCCGGCGCTGCGCAGTGGGCGTGGCAACCCGCACGTGCCGGGCGTCACCGCATCGCACTGCGGTATCGCAATGACAACGGCCCGATCAATACCGGCGTGACCGCTGCGGTGAAACGGTTGCAGCTGGAGTGCCCGGGCCATCCGCCGCAGACCCGCACCATCGTGATGCCGCATAGCGTGGGTGAGCAGGTGTCCACGCACGTGGTGTTCGATGTGTCAGCACTGCAGCGCTGTACGCTGCGTCTGGCGGAAGGCTTCAACATGAGCGCACTTGCGCATTTTGCCGCGTACAACGGCGGGCGCGGCGGTGAGGATGGTGTGCGGAATCAAGCCACGGTGAGCGCCTTGTTGGTCGGGCCGGTCGCCGCGGTGGGGGCGGTGCCATGAAGGCCAAGCCAACGCTGAGTTTCTGGCAGATCTGGAACATGTGCTTTGGATTCCTCGGCATCCAGTTCGGGTTTGCACTGCAAAACGCCAATGCCAGCCGCATCTTCCAGACGCTGGGCGCGCAGGTCGACGATGTGCCCGGGCTGTGGATTGCCGCGCCGCTGACCGGGCTGATCGTGCAGCCCATCATCGGCTATCTCTCCGACCGCACCTGGACAGGTTGGGGCCGCCGCCGGCCGTACTTCATGATCGGTGCGGTGTTCACCACGCTGGCGTTGCTGGTGATGCCCAACGCGCCGGTGCTGTGGATCGCAGCCGGCACGCTGTGGGTGCTGGATGCGTCCATCAACATTTCGATGGAACCATTTCGCGCCTTGGTCGGTGACCAGCTGCCGGCCGAGCAACGCCCCAGCGGCTACGCGATGCAGAGCTTTTTCATTGGCGTCGGCGCGATCGTAGCGAGCTTTCTGCCGTGGCTGCTGACGCGCTGGGGTGTGGACAACACTGCACCTGCCGGCGAGCTGCCCGACAGCGTGCGCTACGCGTTCTATCTAGGTGCGGCGGTGTTGTTCCTGTCGATCAGCTGGACGGTGCTGCGCACGCGCGAATACAGTCCGGCCGAGCTGGCGGCGTTTGAACCGGCGCCGGCACCGGCCGCCGCGCAACTGGCCGCCACCGATCAACCCAGCCTGCAGGCCAGCGTGCTGTGGTGTTTGAGCGGGTTGCTGCTGGCCGCTGCCATCGCCTGGCAGCACGGCGATCGCATGTTGTACGTGCTGGCGGGCCTGTGCGTCGCGTACGGCGCACTGCTGGCGTTGGCGCGCGTGCTGCCGCGTGGCGGCATGCTGGTGGCAATCATGCACGATCTGCGCCACATGCCGCAGACGATGCGGCGCCTGGCCTGGGTGCAGTTCTTTTCGTGGTTTGCGCTGTTTGCGATGTGGATCTACACCACCGCGGCAGTGACGCAGGTGCATTTCGGCGCGCGCGATACCGTGTCGGCCGCCTACAACGACGGGGCGAACTGGGTGGGTGTATTGTTCGGCGCCTACAATGGCTTTGCCGCGCTCGCCGCCATCGTCATCCCGCTGACGGTGCGTGCGATCGGGCTGCGCTGGAGCCACCTGTGCAACCTTTGGCTGGGTGCGGCGGGGTTGTTGTCGATGCTGGTCATCCGCGACCCGCACTGGCTGCTGCTGTCGATGCTGGGCATTGGTTTCGCCTGGGCCTCGATCCTGTCCTTGCCCTATGCGCTGCTCTCCGACAGCGTGCCCGCCGCCAAGATGGGCGTGTATATGGGCATCTTCAATTTCTTTATCGTGATTCCGCAATTGGTTGCCGCCAGCGCCCTGGGCTTCGTGCTCCGCGTGTGGCTGGGCGGGCAACCGATCTACGCGCTGGCGATCGGCGGCTTAAGCCTGATCGTGGCCGGTGTGTGCGTGGTGCGGGTCCCCGTCGCCCAGGGAGGGCAATGATGCGCAGCGTCTTGATGGCAGCCATAGTGCTTTGGTCGGGGGCAGCCTGCGCTGCGCCTGCATCCGGTGATTACTACGGCACCCTGGAACCGTTCGCCGCCGATGCGGTGTATTTCGTGGTCACCGATCGCTTCGTCAACGGCGACACGGGCAACGATCATCGCGACCAGGGCGGCGCACATCGCAGCTTCGATGTGCCCACACCGTGCGACGGCGGCGTGGGCGACAACATCGGTTACCTCGGCGGCGACTTCAAGGGCATCGTCGATCATGCCGACTACATTCGCGGCCTCGGCTTTGGCGCGGTGTGGATCACCCCGATCGTCGACAACCCGGACGAAGCGTTCACCGGTGGCAAGCCCATCACCTGCGAGAGCACGCTCAGCGATCACGGCAAGACCGGTTATCACGGCTATTGGGGCGTCAACTTTTACAGGCTCGACGAACATCTCCCTAGCCCTGGCCTGGATTTCGCCGGGTTCACGCGCGCCATGCACGCCAATGACCTGAGGGTGGTGCTGGATATCGTCGGCAACCACGGCTCGCCCGCCTACAGCATGCCGGTGGCGCAGCCCGGGTTTGGCAAGCTCTACGACGCACAGGGCCGCTTGGTTGCCGATCATCAGAACCTCGCACCCGCACAGCTGGACCCGGCGCACAACCCGTTGCACGCCTTCTACAACACCGGCGGCGGCCTGGCGGAATTGTCGGACCTCAATGAAAACAACCCGGCCGTGCTGGACTATCTGGCCGGTGCCTACCTGCAATGGATGGAGCAGGGCGCCGATGCGTTTCGCATCGACACCATCGGTTGGATGCCGGACCGCTTCTGGCATGCCTTCGTGGCGCGGATCCGCGAGAAACGCCCGGGCTTTTTCATGTTCGGCGAGGCCTTCGATTACGACCCGGCCAAGATCGCCGGCCACACCTGGGCGCGCAACGCCGGCGTCAGCGTGCTGGACTTTCCGCTCAAACAGCAGCTATCCGCCGTGTTCGGCCACACCCAGGCCGGCTTCGAACAACTCGCCACGCCGCTGTATCTGCGCAAAGGCCCGTACGCCAACCCGTACGAGTTGATGAGCTTCTACGACAACCACGACATGGCGCGCCTGGATGCCAGCGATACCGGCTTCATCGATGCGCACAATTGGTTATTCACCGCGCGCGGCATTCCGGTGATCTATTACGGCTCGGAAACCGGCTTCATGCGCGGGCGCGCCGAACACGCGGGTAATCGCAATTATTTTGGCGAAGAGCGCGTCCGCAACGCACCGCAGAGTCCGATCTTCGGCCCACTGCAGCGCATTGCGACCTTGCGGCGCAATACCCCGGCCATGCAGCGCGGCGTGCAGGTAGATCTGCAGTTGCGCGGCAACCAGGCAGCGTTCCTGCGCGTTTACCAGCATGCGGGCATGACGCAGACCGCGTTGGTCTTGCTCAACAAGGGCGACGCGGCGGCGGATATTGCGGTGTCCCGCTTGCTGCAGCCCGGCAGCTGGCGCGACGCCTTCAATGGCGAGCAGGTGCAGGTGCAAGGTCGCTTGACGCTGCAGGTGCCGGCGCATGGCGTACGCGTGCTGCTGTCAGATGCGCCGGTGACCGACGTCGCCCTACGTAAGCAGCTGGACGCACAGATGGCGGACCAGGCCGAGCGCGATGCACGCAACAAGTAGGGGCGCGCCAGCGCGCGATGCGGCGTTATCGGTGACGCCTCATCGCGCACAAGTGCGCTCCTACAACGCAGTGAGTCGGCCGCGTTAGAGCGTCAACAGGTCGCGACCAACAACGATGGCGACTCATCCGAGCACCAGCGATGAATGCTCCAACGATTCCCGATTCCCGATTCCCGATTCCCGATTCCCGATTCCCAATTCCCAATTCCCAATTCCCAATTCCCAATTCCCAATTCTCAGCGCGTCGCGCTCCCGCTCGCCACCTTCCCGCGCAGCCCATCGCTGGACTCCGCAGCGGTCGACGGGTTCCAACCCAATGGCGGCTGCAAGCCACTGCTGGTCGACGACTCGCGCACCGCCAGCCGAACCGGGATTGTGCGGCTCTGTGCAGCGTCACCACGAATCAGCGCCACCAGGCTTTCGACCAACAGGGCGCCGGCCTGCTTGGTGTCCTGTTGCACGGTCGATAGCGCTGGCGCCACCGAGGCAGCCAGGGCGATATCGTCGAAGCCACTGACGGCCACGTCCTGCGGCACGCGCAGCCCGCGTTCGCGCAGTGCCCGCATCGCGCCGATCGCAATCAAATCGCTGGCCGCGCACACCGCGTCGAATGCCTGCCCGCTGTCGAGTAGCGCCAGGCACGCGGTGTAACCGGACAGCTCGGTGGTGATCGCATCGAACTGCAGCGCGGCATCCGCCGCCACACCCTGTAACGCCAACGCTGCGACATGTCCGCGATAACGTTCCTCGAACTCGGGGTAATGGTTGGAGGCGTGGCCGAGAAATGCGATCCGCCGGCAGCCCTGCGCGAGCAGGTGCTCGGTGATGTCCAGCCCGCCCTGATAGTTATCGCTGCCGATCGAAATGCCCGGCTGGCCCGGCAGCGCCGCGCCCCAGCGTACGAAGTGGGTGCCTTGTTCGACCAGCAGCTGCAGCCGCTGGCGTGATTCCTGATAATCGCCGTAGCCGAGCAGGATGATGCCGTCGGCCTTGTTGCTGTCTTCGTAATCGGCCTGCCAATCCTTGGACAGCTGCTGGAACGACACCAGCAAGTCGTAGCCCTGCAGCGCGCAGGCACGGGTGATCGAGCCCAGCATCGAGTGGAAGAACGGGTTGATCAGCGAGTCATCGGCGGTGGGGTCTTCGAAGAACAGTAGCGCCAGCGTGCCGGCGTTGCGCAGCCGCAGCGAGGAGGCGTTCTTGTCGACCTTGTAGTTCAGCTCGCGGGCAATCCGCAGGATCCGCTGGCGGGTGTCCTCGTTCACCATCGGGCTGCCGCGCAGGGCGCGCGAGACGGTCGGTTGCGAGACGCCGGCCAGGTAGGCGATATCCAGCGAGGTGGCTTTACCCTTGATGGTCATGATCGGCAACGGCAGGACAAGTGGCCGGCATCATGCCATGCGCCCGCCGGGCCCGTGCTGCCACGCGCATCGGCCCGCTGATTGGTTTACCATTCGCCCCAGACACCCTTGCGAGAAGGTGGCCCGCGCCCCGCGCCGGCCGAGCGTGCGACATGAGCACTAGCCCTGCCCACCGCTGATCCCGACCGGCGCCAGACCGCAAGGCGCCCACGCGGCGCTTTTTTTGCGCCTGACTTCTTCGCCTGACCCTTTCGAGCCTGTCCCCGCGTGGACGGATCTCTCACTGCAGCAGCCACCGGCTGCGGCCAGACCAGACCCTATCGTTGCCCATGATCACCATTACGCTTCCCGACGGCAGCCGCCGCGAATTCGATACTCCCGTGTCCGTCATGCAGGTCGCCCAGTCGATCGGCGCCGGCCTGGCCAAGGCCACCATCGCCGGCCAGGTGGACGGCCAGCTGGTCGACGCCAGCGACCTCATCGAACATGACGCCAGCCTGCGCATCATCACCGCCAAGGACGCCGAAGGCGTGGAGATCATCCGCCATTCCTGCGCCCACCTGGTCGGCCATGCGGTCAAGCAGCTGTACCCGGACGTCAAGATGGTGATCGGCCCGGTGATTGCCGAAGGCTTCTATTACGACATCTACAGCGAGCGCCCGTTCACGCCGGAAGACATGGCGGCGATCGAGCAGCGCATGCAGCAACTGATCGCGCAGGACTACGACGTGATCAAGAAGGTCACGCCGCGCGCCGAGGTGGTCGAGGTGTTCGCCCAGCGCGGCGAGGAGTACAAGCTGCGCCTGATCGAGGACATGTCCGGCGACATCACCGCGATGGGCCTGTACTACCACCAGGAATACGTGGACATGTGCCGCGGCCCGCACGTGCCCAACACGCGCTTCCTCAAGGCCTTCAAGCTGACCCGCATCTCCGGCGCCTACTGGCGTGGCGATGCCAAGAACGAGCAGTTGCAGCGCATCTACGGCACCGCCTGGGCCGACAAGACGCAGCTCGACGCCTACATCCTGCGCATGGAAGAAGCCGACAAGCGCGACCACCGCAAGATCGGCAAGGCGCAGGACCTGTTCCACCTGCAGGAAGAGGCCCCCGGCCTGGTGTTCTGGCACCCCAAGGGCTGGTCGCTGTGGCAGGTGGTCGAGCAATACATGCGCAAGGTCTACCGCGACAGCGGCTATGGCGAGGTGCGCTGCCCGCAGATCCTGGACGTGTCGCTGTGGCAGAAATCCGGCCACTGGGACAACTACCAGGACGCGATGTTCTTCACCGAATCGGAGAAGCGCACCTACGCAGTCAAGCCGATGAACTGCCCCGGCCACGTGCAGGTGTTCAATCAGGGTCTGCACAGCTACCGCGACCTGCCGATCCGCTACGGCGAGTTCGGCGCCTGCCACCGCAACGAGCCCTCCGGCGCGCTGCACGGCATCCTGCGCGTGCGCGGCTTCACCCAGGACGACGGGCACGTGTTCTGCCTGGAATCGCAGATCGAAGCCGAAGTGACCGCCTTCCATCAGCAGGCGTTGGCGGTCTATACCGCCTTCGGTTTCGACGACATCCAGATCAAGATCGCGCTGCGCCCGGAAAAGCGCCTCGGCGACGATGCGACCTGGGACAAGGCCGAGGCCGCGCTGCGCAGCGCGCTGGGCGTGTGCGGCGTGGAATGGCAGGAGCTGCCGGGCGAGGGCGCCTTCTACGGCCCGAAGATCGAGTACCACCTCAAGGATGCGATCGGCCGTACCTGGCAGCTGGGCACGATGCAGGTCGACTTCATGATGCCCGGCCGCCTCGGCGCCGAGTACGTGGACGAGCACAGCCAGAAGAAGCATCCGGTCATGCTGCACCGGGCGATCGTCGGTTCGATGGAGCGTTTCATCGGCATTTTGATCGAGCACCACGCCGGCGCGTTCCCGGCCTGGCTGGCTCCGGTCCAGGTCGTTGTCGCCAACATCACCGACGCTCAGGCTGAATATGTGGACTCGGTTCGGAAAACCCTTGCAAATCAAGGCTTCCGTGTCAGCGCCGATTTGCGTAACGAGAAGATCGGTTATAAGATTCGCGAGCATACGCTGCAACGCGTGCCATATTTGCTCGTGGTTGGTGACCGCGAGAAGGAAAATGGCGCGGTCGCCGTGCGGACGCGTTCGGGAGAAGACCTCGGAACCATGACGGTTTCGGCCTTCATCGAACGCCTGCAGGCAGAGCAGGCAGCGTGAGCCAACCCCGGCCGGTCTGGATGATCCGGATGCGCCGGTTCGATTCCCCTGGGAGATTGCAATATCAGTACCCCTGACAACAAACAGAACCGCAAGAACCAAGAAATCCGTGTACCGCGCGTTCGCGTGATCGGTAGTGACGGTGAGATGGTCGGCGTGTTGTCGCGCGACGAAGCGCTCGCCAAGGCCGAGGAAGAAGGCCTGGATCTGGTCGAAATCCAGCCGCAGGCCGATCCGCCGGTCTGCAAGATCATGGATTTCGGCAAGTTCAAGTTCGAGCAGCAGAAAAAGGCCAACGAGGCCAAGAAGAAGACCAAGCAGGTCGAGATCAAGGAGCTCAAGTTCCGTCCGGTTACGGACGAGGGCGACTACCAGATCAAGCTGCGCAACATGCGCCGTTTTCTGGAAGAGGGTGACAAGGTCAAGGTCAACATCCGTTTCCGTGGCCGCGAAATGAGCCATCAGGAACTGGGCCGCGAGATGGCGGCACGGATCGAGGCCGATCTGGGCGAAGACATCGTCATCGAGTCCCGTCCGCGCCTGGAAGGGCGGCAGATGGTCATGATGATCGCGCCCAAGAAGAAGATCTGATCCTGCGCCGCGGCGGGCCCGAGAGGGTCCGCCCAGGCGGCGACAGCGACGATTTGCAAGAATTCCCGGCAACGGGCATACTGCGCGGCCCGGTTTTGCCGGGGAGCTGTGCAAGCAGTACCAGGACCTGTCCTGATCGTGTTCGATCAAGGGCTTACAAGCAGGCAAGGGCAAGGATGGAAAGCGTGGCCACAAGGCTGCCGCCCGTGTCAGTGACAAAACACCATCAAGGACATAGCAATGCCCAAGATCAAGACCAACCGGGCGGCGGCCAAGCGTTTCCGCAAGACCGCCTCCGGCAAGTACAAGTGCGGCCACGCAAACCGTAGCCATATCCTCACGAAGAAAGCGACCAAGCGGAAGCGCAACCTGCGGCAGACGAATCACGTCCGCGCCGAGGATGCTGGCCGTCTTGACCGTATGCTTCCCTACCTCTGAGGACTGACCCATGGCACGAGTAAAGCGTGGCGTACAGGCGCGTCGCCGCCACAAGAAAATTCTGACCCTGGCAAAGGGTTACTACAACGCACGCCGCAAGGTGTTCCGCGTTGCCAAGCAGGCCGTCATCAAGGCACAGCAGTACGCCTACATCGGCCGCAAGCAGAAGAAGCGTAATTTCCGTTCGCTGTGGATCACCCGCATCAACGCGGCTGCCCGCATCAACGGCTTGAGCTACAGCCGTTTCATGAATGGCATGCTCAAGGCTGGTATCACCCTGGACCGTAAGGTACTGGCTGATATCGCCGTGCACGACGCCGCCGGCTTTGCCGCGCTGGCCGAGAAAGCAAAGGGCGCGCTGGCAGCGTAAATGCAGGTCCCTCTGCAGGCCTCGCACCTGTGTGCGGACGCTTGAAGAGAGAGTCCACATCAGCAACCCGCACCATGTGGGTTGTTGAAAAGGACAAGTCATCGCAAGTCATTGCATCGTCGTGTGCAGGGCTTCGGTGAGGGAAACGCAGATATGCAGGGGGAAGGGCGCGAGTCCTTCCCCTTTTGCGTTTCAGGGAGCGGCCACCGCAGCAACGCGCGGTGCGGCTTCCAGGTGTGCAAGGCGGCCCGGTGCAGTCCGGGAGTTCGTTCGGCTGAGCAGGTGAGGCACGAAGGCAATGAGTGAGATTCAATCCCTGACCGCGCAGGCGTTGGCCGATGTTGCTGCCGCGCAGACGCCGGACCAGCTGGAAACGCTGCGCGTCGCGCTGCTGGGCAAGAACGGCAGCATCACCGCCCAGCTCAAGCAGCTCGGCACGTTGCCGGTCGACCAGCGTAAGGCGGCTGGTGAGGCGATCAACCTGGCGCGCGATGCGCTGACCACGGCGTTGGCCGAGCGCAAACAGGTGCTCGAAACCGAAGCGCTGGACGCCCGTCTGGAAGGTGAGCGCATCGATGTGACGCTGCCCGGTCGACGCGGTGAGCGCGGCGGTCTGCATCCGGTGACGCGGACCCTGGAGCGCATCGTCGAGATCTTTGCGCGGCTGGGTTACGAGTTGTCCGACGGCCCGGAGATCGAGGACGACTGGCACAACTTCGAAGCGTTGAACTTCCCGCCGCATCATCCGGCGCGTGCCATGCACGACACGTTCTACTTCGGCGATGGCCGCCTGCTGCGCACGCATACCTCCGGCGTGCAGGTGCGTTACATGGATACCGCCGTGGCCACCAAGAGTGGCCCGCCGCTGCGCATGATTGCGGCCGGCAAGGTGTATCGCTCCGATTCGGATCAGACCCACTCGCCGATGTTCCATCAGGTCGAAGGCCTGCTGGTGGACGAGCATTCCAACTTCGCCGACCTCAAGGGCACCTTGTCCGAGTTCGTGCGTGCGTTCTTCGAGCGCGACTTCGAGATGCGCTTCCGGCCCAGTTATTTCCCGTTCGTTGAGCCTGGTGCGGAAGTAGATATCGCCTGGCAGCAGCCCGATGGCAGCACCCGGTGGCTGGAAGTGCTTGGCTGCGGCATGGTGCACCCGAACGTGTTGCGCAGCGTCGGCATCGATCCGGAGCGCTACACCGGCTTCGCCTTCGGTCTGGGCGTCGAGCGCTTTGCGATGCTGCGCTATGGCGTCAACGACCTGCGTGCCTTCTTCGAAAACGACGTGCGGTTTCTCAGGCAGTTTGCTTGAGGGCAGGGAATCGGGAATAGAGAATCGGAGTAGCCAAGCGCGCTCCTGGCTCACCTTCCAGATCCCCGAAGACCTCCCGCTGTTGCGATTCCCGATTCCCTATTCTCTTTTCCCGGCTCCCCATGAAATTCTCAGAAAATTGGCTACGCAGCCACGTTCCGATCCAGGCGAGCCGCGAGGAGCTTGCTGCGACGCTGACGGCCATTGGCCTGGAAGTCGAAGAGGTCACGCCGCTGGGTGATGCGCTGGGCCAGGTGGTGGTGGCGCGGATCATCGCGGCGGTGCGCCATCCGGAGGCTGATCGCCTGCAGGTGTGCAGCGTCGATGCAGGGCAGGGCGAGTTGCTGCAGATCGTCTGCGGTGCGCCCAATGCGCGCGCTGGCCTGGTCGCGCCACTGGCCCTGGTCGGTGCGCAGATCGGCGAGCTGACGATCAAGGCGGCCAAGCTGCGCGGCGTGGCGTCCAATGGCATGTTGTGCTCGGCCAAGGAGCTTGGCCTGGATAGCGATGCCTCGGGCCTGTTCGAACTTCCTGACGACGCGCCGGTGGGCCAGGCCCTGGCCGAGTATCTCGGTTTGCCCGATGCCAGCATCGAAATCAAGCTCACGCCCAACCGCGCCGACTGCTTCAGCGTGCGCGGTATCGCCTTCGACGTGGCGGCTGCCTGCGCCAGCGAAGTCGTCGCCTTTGATGCGGCCGCCGTGGCGCCGGTGTCCACGCGCACGCTCGCGGTCGAGCTCAATGCCGGCAGCGAGGCGCCGCGCTATTGCGGGCGGGTGATCGAGGGCATCGATCCTGCGGCGACCACGCCGGTGTGGATGGCCGAGCGTCTGCGTCGCAGTGGCGTGCGCCCGGTGTCGTTGCTGGTGGATATCACCCAGTACGTGATGCTGGAGCTCGGCCAGCCGATGCATGCCTTCGACCTGGATACCCTGCATGGGCCGGTTGGCGTGCGGCGCTCGCGTGCCGGCGAGCAACTGGCATTGCTCGATGGTCGTGAGGTCACGCTGGACGACAGCTTCCTCACCATCACCGACGCAGATCGCCCGGTGGCACTGGCCGGCTTGATGGGTGGGCTGGACACGCGCGTCACCGACACCACGCGCAATGTGTTTCTGGAGTCGGCGTACTTCGATCCGGCCGCGATCATGGGTCGCGGCCGCAAGCTCGGTCTGCACACCGATGCCGGCCATCGTTTCGAGCGTGGCGTGGATCCGGCGCTGGCACCGCAGGCGATCGAAGTCGCGACGCGCTTGGTGCTGGAGCTGGCCGGCGGCGTGCCCGGGCCGGTGGTGGACGCCGCGCTGCCGCAGCATCTGCCGCAACCGGCGTCGATTCTGTTGCGGCGTGCGCGCATCGCGCGCGTGCTCGGTATCCAGATCGACGATGCGGACGTGGTGCGGATCCTGACCGCGTTGGGCATGCACGTCGAGACGGTTGCAGAAGGCTGGCAAGTGACGGCGCCGAGCCGCCGTTTCGACATCGCGATCGAAGAGGACCTGATCGAAGAGCTGGCGCGCATCCACGGCTACGACCGTGTGCCGACCACCTTGCCCGGTGGCGCCAGCCGCATCGCCATGCCCAGCGAAACGCAGCTGGACGAGCTCAGCGTGCGCCGCCAGCTGGTGGCGCGCGAGTTGCAGGAAACCATCAACTACGCCTTCGTCGATGCCGCATTGCTGGAGCGCTGGCAACTGACCGATGGCGTGGTGCCGCTGGCCAATCCGCTGAGCGCCGAGCTTGCGGTGATGCGCCCGCGGTTGTTGCCGGGCCTGGTGGCCACCGTGGGGCGTAACGTTGCGCGGCAGGTCGGGCGGGTGCGCTTGTTCGAACTGGGCAAGGTGTTCTCCGCTGCAGGCCCTGGTGATGCGCCGGTCGAGTCGCAGCAGGTGGCTGCGGCTGTCTGCGGCGATGCACTGGCGCTGCAATGGGGTGAGCCTGCGCGCAAGGTCGATTTCCACGATCTGAAGGGCGATTTGCTGGCCCTGGCTGCGGCCAGCGGCGCGGTGCTGGAATTCCAACCGTCCACGCAGCCATTCGGTCACCCGGGCCGGTCCGCCGACATCTATCGCGATGGGGTATGCATTGGCTGGATCGGCCAGGTGCACCCGCGCCTGGCCAAGTCCCTGGACATCGACGTGGACGTCATCGCGTTCGAGCTGCAGCTTGCGCCGCTGGTGAAGCGGGCGCTGCCACGTGCTGGCGAGCTGTCGCGTTACCCCTCGGTGCGTCGCGACCTGGCTTTTTTGGTGCCGGATGCAGTGAGCTGGGCGGCGCTGTCTGCAAGCGTGCGCACCAGCGTCGGCCCGTTGCTGCGCGAGGTGCAGTTGTTCGACCGGTATGTGGGCCAAGGGGTCGAGCCAGGTTTCAAGAGTCTGGCTATGGGCTTGATTTTGCAGGATAACTCGCGCACTCTCACCGACCGGGACGTGGATGCGGTCGTCGCCGATGTGGTGGCCGTGATCGAGCGCGAACATCGCGCCCGGATCCGGGGTTGAGGCGGTAACAGGGGATTGGCATGGCATTGACGAAAGCGGAGATGGCCGAGCGTCTGTTCGACGAAGTCGGCCTGAACAAGCGTGAGGCGAAGGAATTCGTCGACGCGTTTTTCGATGTGCTGCGCGATGCACTGGAGCAGGGCCGTCAGGTGAAGTTGTCGGGCTTCGGCAACTTCGATCTGCGGCGCAAGAACCAACGGCCCGGTCGCAATCCCAAGACCGGTGAGGAAATTCCGATTTCGGCCAGGACGGTGGTGACCTTCCGCCCCGGCCAGAAGCTCAAGGAACGGGTGGAGGCTTATGCTGGATCCGGGCAGTAATCGCGAGCTACCGCCGATTCCGGCCAAGCGCTACTTCACCATCGGTGAGGTGAGCGAGCTGTGCGACGTCAAGCCGCACGTGCTGCGCTATTGGGAAACCGAATTTCCGAGCCTGGAACCAGTCAAGCGGCGCGGCAACCGACGCTACTACCAGCGGCACGATGTGCTGATGGTGCGGCAGATTCGTGGCCTGCTGTACGAGCAGGGTTACACCATCGGGGGCGCGCGTCTGCGTCTTGAAGGGGATGGGGCCAAGAGCGAGTCAGCGCTGAGCAATCAGATCATCAAGCAGGTGCGCATGGAGCTTGAAGAAGTCCTGCAGCTGCTGCGACGCTAGGAAAGCGCCGCATAAAGCCGCTATAATCGCAGGCCGCCTCAGGGCGGGACGCAACATCTTCGGGGTATAGCGCAGCCTGGTAGCGCACTAGTCTGGGGGACTAGTGGTCGTCGGTTCGAATCCGGCTACCCCGACCAAACAACAGGCCCATGTCGCAAGATGTGGGCCTTTTTGTTGCGTCGCAACATGTCAGTTCGATGGCATTCCAGGCTATGCCGCTATGCGCAACGGCATATTGCAAGGCGGCATATGCAAGTCCTGTGCGCAATTATTTTGCGGTTCAGGCTGCTACAGGTCGGGATCAGCAGGCGTCCGTAAGTGCCCGGAAACGCTAGAGTTCGTATGCTGAGAATGGCGACCCGGGTCACGCTCTTTTAACGTCGAGGCGACGAACTTGAATCAATAGGCCAACGCCGTCAAAAAAATGGCGTGTTGTGCCTTGCGATGTGTTCGTTCTATGCCATAGTGCACTGCAACACGCGATTCAACGTTGGTCTCGGCACGTGTCGGGATGCAACTTCCTGTCGTACGTTCGTGCTGGCGCCTGAGCCGGTTGAATGCTGCGCGAGGTCCTGTCCCACCCAACAGAGGCAGCCAGCTACACGCATGAAGAAACTGATCGGACGACTCTGCCAAGGCCTCAGCCTGGCTCTGCTCTGCTCGATGTCGCTGGGCGCTTGCAGCACCGGCCCGGAGATGGCGTCTTCGCTGCCGCATCCGGACCCGCTGGCAATGTCCACGGTGCAGCCCGAATACCGTCTTGCGCCGGGCGATCTGTTGCTGGTGAAGGTGTTTCAGATCGACGATCTGGAGCGGCAGGTCCGCATCGACCAGAACGGTCACATCTCATTGCCGTTGATTGGCGACGTCAAGGCCGCCGGTCTGGGCGTTGGCGAACTGGAAAAGCTGGTCGCCGATCGGTATCGCGCAGGCTACCTGCAGCAGCCGCAGATTTCGGTATTCGTGCAGGAGTCCAACGGGCGCCGCGTCACGGTCACTGGTGCGGTAGACGAGCCGGGCATCTACCCGGTGATCGGCGCCAACCTCACCTTGCAGCAGGCGATCGCGCAGGCCAAGGGTGTCAGCACGGTGGCAAGCCGCGGCAACGTGATCGTGTTCCGCATGGTCAACGGGCAAAAAATGATTGCGCGGTTCGACCTGACCGAGATCGAGAAGGGGGCCAATCCGGATCCTGAGATTTATGGCGGCGACATTGTCGTGGTGTATCGCTCGGATGCGCGCGTGTGGTTGCGCACCATGCTGGAACTGACCCCCTTGGTGATGGTGTGGCGCGCTTACCGATGAGTATGAATTCAGACAATCGTTCCTCTTCGTCGCAGCGTCATGGTCATCTGGAACTGGCAGATGTCGGCTTGATGGACTACTGGCGCGCCCTGGTCTCGCAGCTCTGGCTGATCATCCTGATCGCCGTCGGCGCGCTGTTGCTGGCATTCGGCATCACGATGTTGATGCCCGAGAAGTACCGCGCCACCAGCACCCTGCAGATCGAACGTGACTCGCTCAATGTGGTGAACGTCGACAACCTGATGCCGGTGGAATCGCCGCAGGATCGCGATTTCTACCAGACCCAGTACCAGTTGCTGCAGAGCCGTTCGCTGGCGCGTGCGGTGATCCGGGAAGCCAAGCTCGATCAGGAGCCGGCGTTCAAGGAGCAGGTGGAGGAGGCGCTGGCCAAGGCCGCCGAAAAGAATCCCGAGGCGGGTAAGTCGCTCGATTCGCGGCAGGCGATCGTCGAGCGCAGCCTGACCGATACGTTGCTCGCCGGGCTGGTGGTCGAGCCGATCCTCAACTCGCGCCTGGTGTACGTCAATTACGATTCGCCAGACCCGGTGCTGGCCGCCAAGATCGCCAATACGTACCCGAAGGTGTTCATCGTCAGCACCCAGGAACGCCGCATGAAGGCGTCCTCGTTTGCGACGCAGTTTCTGGCTGAGCGCCTGAAGCAGTTGCGCGAGAAGGTCGAAGACTCTGAAAAGGATCTGGTCTCGTATTCGACCGAAGAGCAGATCGTGTCGGTTGGCGACGACAAGCCCTCGCTGCCTGCCCAGAACCTGACCGATCTCAATGCATTGCTGGCATCCGCACAGGACGCCCGGATCAAGGCCGAGTCAGCTTGGCGGCAGGCCTCCAGTGGCGATGGCATGTCATTGCCGCAGGTGTTGAGCAGTCCATTGATTCAGAGCCTGCGCAGCGAGCAGGTGCGTCTGATCAGCGAGTACCAGCAGAAACTGTCGACCTTCAAGCCGGATTACCCGGAGATGCAGCGCCTCAAGGCGCAGATCGAAGAGTCGCGTCGTCAGATCAATGGCGAAGTGATCAATATCCGTCAGTCGCTGAAGGCGACCTACGACGCCTCCGTGCATCAGGAGCAGCTGCTCAACGACCGCATCGCCGGTCTGCGGACCAACGAGCTGGATCTGCAGAGCCGCAGCATCCGCTACAACATGCTCAAGCGCGACGTCGACACCAACCGCCAGCTCTACGATGCGCTCCTGCAGCGCTACAAGGAAATCGGCGTGGCGAGCAACGTGGGCGCCAACAACGTGACCATCGTCGATACCGCAGACGTGCCTACGTCTAAGACTTCGCCGAAACTCAAATTGAACCTCGCGTTGGGCCTGATCTTTGGCGTATTCCTGGGCGTGGCTGTGGCTCTGGTTCGCTACTTCCTGCGTGGGCCTTCTCCGAAGTCGCGGTTGAACTGACATCGTGATGTTGCAAAACGATGGTTAATTGAAGTGACAACTGATTCAGCGTGGAAAAGGTGGGATCCCGTAAGGTGCGGGCTCCCTCGTTTGAAGGTTTGTCTCTGTTGAAACAAAGGGCTGTCTTGCGATCTGGGGTCGGTAGGTATTACCGCGGTGATCGGACGACAGGATGATTGAAAGCTCGCGTGCGATTCGTATGTTCCCCCGCATGCGCCGTATCGAGTTTGGAGGACATCCCCATGCTTTTGGCAGACTTGAGTAGCGCGACTTACACGACATCCTCGCCGCGATTGTTGTCCAAATATTCGGCAGCCGCCGACCTGGTCCTGCGCGTGTTCGACCTGACCATGGTCGTTGCGTCCGGACTGATCGCATACCGCATCGTTTTCGGTACCTGGGTACCCGCAGCGCCTTATCGGGTCGCGATTGCGACAACGTTGTTGTACTCGGTCATCTGCTTTGCGTTGTTCCCGCTGTATCGCAGCTGGCGCGGCCGTGGATTGCTGAGTGAGCTGATGGTGCTGGGTGGCGCATTCGGCGGTGTGTTTGCGCTGTTCGCGGTGCATGCCCTGATCGTGCAGGTGGGTGAGCAGGTGTCGCGTGGTTGGGTCGGCCTGTGGTTCGTCGGCGGCCTGGTGTCGCTGGTGGCCGCACGCACCTTGCTGCGTGGCTTCCTCAATCACCTGCGCACGCAGGGAGTGGATGTCCAGCGTGTGGTGGTAGTGGGCCTGCGTCATCCGGTGATGAAGATCAGTCATTACCTGAGCCGTAATCCCTGGGTCGGTATGAACATGGTTGGCTATTTCCGCACGCCGTACGATCTGGCCGTGGCCGAACAGCGCCAGGGTCTGCCGTGCCTGGGTGATCCCGATGAGCTGATCGAGTACCTGAAGAACAATCAGGTGGAGCAGGTGTGGATCTCGTTGCCGCTCGGCGAGCGCGACCACATCAAGCAGCTGCTGCAGCGCCTGGATCGCTACCCGATCAACGTGAAGCTGGTGCCCGACCTGTTCGACTTCGGCCTGTTGAACCAGTCTGCCGAGCAGATCGGCAGCGTGCCGGTGATCAACCTGCGTCAGGGTGGCGTGGATCGTGACAACTACTTCGTGGTCGCCAAGGCGCTGCAGGACAAGATCCTGGCGGTGATTGCGCTGATGGGCCTGTGGCCGCTGATGCTGGCCATTGCGGTAGGCGTGAAGATGAGCTCGCCCGGCCCGGTGTTCTTCCGCCAGCGCCGCCACGGCCTCGGTGGCCGCGAGTTCTACATGTTCAAGTTCCGCTCGATGCGGGTGCATGACGATCATGGCACCACGATTCAGCAGGCGACCAAGAACGACACGCGAATTACGCGCTTCGGCAGTTTCCTGCGCCGCAGCAGCCTGGACGAGCTGCCGCAGATCTTCAATGTCTTGGGTGGCAGCATGTCGATCGTGGGCCCGCGCCCGCACGCCGCGCAGCACAACACGCACTATGAAAAGCTGATCAACCATTACATGCAGCGTCACTACGTCAAGCCGGGGATTACCGGTTGGGCGCAGGTCAATGGTTTCCGTGGTGAGACCCCGGAGCTGCGGACGATGAAGAAGCGCATCCAGTACGACCTTGACTACATCCGTCGTTGGTCGCTGTGGCTGGATATCCGCATCATCGTGCTGACGGCCGTGCGCGTGCTCGGACAGAAGACCGCGTACTGATGACGGTGGGGAGTGTGCGACCTGGCGCACCTTGCGCCGCGGGCGGCTGCATCGCAGCCGCCTTTCTCTCGCGGGCGCTGACATGCTGATTCAAATGAGCGAGCAGACGCGGGTGCGTTGGCACAACGCGCTGATCGAGCTGACCCTGCTGACCGGCGTGGGCTACAACCTGCTGCTGGCGTTGATCAACGCCAACGTGTTCACCGTACGTCCGGTGATCACATATGCAGTGGAATTTCTGGTCTACGCAGCCTGTTTCCTGCTCGGGCTGGGCTCGATGAGCCGACAGCGCATCGCGATGATCTTCGGCGGGCTAGGCTTGATCGTGACGCTGATGTTCGTGCGTTTCCTGGTCAACTGGCAGATCGACCCCAAGTTCTTCCGCGATGCACTGGTGGTCTTTGCATTTGTCGTGCTGGGGTCTGCTTACACCGGCTCGCTACCCAAGCTGTTCGTACGCATGACGATCATCGTGTCATTGGTCGCTGCGTTCGAGCTGGCGATGCCCTCGGCTTATGGCGATCTGGTCAACCCGAAGAGCTTCTTTGTCAATGCGCGCGGCATGAGTGCAGAAGGGTTCTGGAACGAGGACAGCAATCTGTTCGTCAGTGCCACACGACCCGGTGAGCGCAACTTCCTCCCAGGCTCGAACCTGCCACGCGCCTCTTCCTGGTTCATCGAGCCGGTGACGATGGGCAATTACATCTGCTTCTTCACCGCGATCGTATTGACGTTCTGGCGCTGGATGCGGCCGTCGATGCTGATTCTGTCTATTGGACTGATCGGCTTCATGATTGTGGCATCCGACGGTCGACTGGCTGCCGGCACCTGCGTGCTGATGGTGCTGCTGTCGCCGTTATTGAAACGGATGGATCAGCGGTTGGCGTTCCTGTTGTTCCTGTTTGTGATCGCCTCTGCCTGGCTGCTGGTGTGGATGACCGGGATTACGGCCTACCAGGACACCACGATGGGGCGCATCTTCTTCACTGTGAATTCGATGAACAATCTATCGTTCGAGTCGTGGATGGGCCTGGATTTTGCGCAGGCCTACCGGTATTTCGACAGCGGTATTTCTTACTTTATTGCTTCGCAGTCGATTGTCGGCGTGCTGGCGTTCCTGCTGTCTTATTCGTTCCTGCTGCTGATGCCGAGCAAGGAAGGGCAGTTGTTCAAAAACCAGGCGATGTTTGCCTTTGCACTGAGCCTGTTGGTGTCTAACGGCTATTTCTCGATCAAGACATCGGCGCTGTGGTGGTTTGTCTGCGGCTGCATGTGGCACTTGATGCCAGCAGCGTCAGCCGTGCCGGTGCGCGACGAAAGCAAGGAAGAACCAACGGACAACGGCGTGCATGTGCCGTTGCCCGCAGGAGCGCCGCGGTGAATACGGTGACAGGGGCATCGAGGACGTCGGCGCCTGTGCAGGCTGCCGGCGCGCGTGCCTTCGCGAGCGGCCGTAGCCGCGATCCACGTATCGATGCGACCAAGGCGATCGCGATATTGCTGGTGGTGTTCTGCCACGCAAAAGGCGTGCCGCACGGCATGACCCTGTTTGCCTACAGCTTTCACGTTCCGCTTTTCTTCCTCGTGTCGGGTTGGCTGGCTGCCGGTTATGCCTCGCGCACAACCAGCCTGCTGCAGACAATCACCAAGCAGGCACGTGGTCTGTTGCTGCCCTATGTCGTGTTCTATCTGCTTGGATATGTGTACTGGCTGTTGACGCGCAACATCGGCGAGAAAGCTGCACGTTGGGGGAGCCACCCGTGGTGGGAGCCGATCGTGTCGATGTTTACCGGCGTCGGCCCGGATCTGTATGTGCAGCCGCCGCTGTGGTTCCTGCCGGTGATGCTGGTCACCGTGATTGGCTACGTTCTGTTGCGGCGCTGGATGCCGCCACTGGTCATTGCGGCTGTCGCAGTTGTTCTCGCCTGGTTCTGGATGAACTGGTTTCCGCTCCAGCACATGCGATTGTTCTGGGGCCTGGATGTGCTACCGGTGTCGCTGTGCTTCTACGCACTGGGCGCGCTGCTGATCCACGTATCGCCGTATCTTCCAACCTCCTTGCCTGGTAGCGCGTTGGTCACCGTAGTGCTGGCAGCATTGGTTGCCTGGCTGGCCGGGGTCAACGGCCGCATCGATGTCAACATGCTGGAATTCGGAAGGCAGCATGCCGTATTCCTGTTGAGTGCAGTGGCGGGTTCGTTGATGGTGATCTGCGCGGCGCGCATGGTGCAGGAATGGACATGGCTGCAGTGGATCGGGCGCAACACCTTGCTGATCCTGTGCACGCACATGCTGGTCTTCTTTGTACTGTCTGGTGTTGCGGCCTTGGCGGGTGGGTTTGGCGGGGCGCGCCCAGGCCTTGGTTGGGCCATCTTCGTGACGCTTTTTGCGCTGGTCGCCAGCGTTCCGCTGCGCTGGTTTCTGATGCGTTTTGCCCCCTGGACCTTGGGTGCACGTCCGGTGTCGGCATGACGACGGCTGCGATCACTGCCGGTCGCGTCGACACAATCGCCTCGCCTGTCGCGGAGCGCGACTGGCAGATCGACGTGGCCAAGGCTCTTGCGATCATTCTGGTCGCGCTGGGGCACGCCAGTGGCATGCCACCTGCCTACAAGCTGTTTGCCTACAGCTTCCATGTGCCTCTGTTTTTCGTTCTTTCCGGCTGGGTCGGTGAACGCTTCGGGCGTCGTGCATTTGGCCGGAAGACGGTGGGAAAGCTTGCGCGCACGCTGCTGATTCCCTACGTCAGCTTTTTTCTGGTGGCTTACGGCTACTGGATACTGAGCGCAGTGCTCAACGGCACATCCCAGTCCTGGGCTGGCCACCCCTGGTGGCATCCGTTTGTTGGATTGCTGTGGGCCAATGGATCCAGCTTGTATGTGCTCCCGGCCTTGTGGTTTCTCCCCGCACTGTTTGTCGCCACCGTTGTCTACCTGGCACTGCGCGAAGACCTGAGCGCCGCAGTGCTCGCGGTCTGCAGCTTGCTGGTTGTGTGGGCGTGGACGCGTTGGTTCCCAGGGCTGCGGCTGCGCCTTCCGTTTGCACTGGATGTGCTGCCGGTCGCGCTGTTCTTCATTGCAGTCGGCGCATGGCTGTCACGCTTCGCAGAGAGAGTGCGTTCGCTTCCCGCGGTGGTGTGGGCTGTCGCGCTGCCGGTCCTGGCAGTGGCCTGGGGAGGCGTTGCAGCCATGAACGGGCAGGTGGATGTCAATAATCTTCAGTTCGGAAAATCGTCGCTCCTGTTCCTGATCGCAAGCCTGCTGGGTACAGCAATGACGTTGTGCATTGCCTACTTCATGCAAGGGTGGCGCTGGCTGCGTTGGATCGGTGCCAATACGCTGCTGATCCTTGGCACGCACACGTTGGTGTTTCTGGTCGTGACCAGTGTCGTGGTGCGAACCGGGGTGATCGATCGCAAACTCATCGGTACACCTGTCTGGGCGCTGGCTCTCTGCGCCTTTGCCATCGCTGCCTGCATTCCCATGCGTGCCGTGCTGGTGCGCGCCGCGCCCTGGATGTTGGGATTGAAACGCAAGTGAGACATTTTCAGAATCATCAGTCGATGTGGCGTGTTCGTGTGAGTCACCGGCAAAGGAGATCGGCGCAATGAAAGTCGTGCATGTGGTCCGCCAGTTCCATCCATCGATCGGGGGGATGGAGGAAGTCGTGCTGAACGTGGCACGTCAGCATCAGGCCAACAGTGCCGACACGGTTGAGATCGTGACGTTGGATCGTGTGTTCACCGATCCCTCTGCGCAACTGGCGCAGCACGAGGTCCATCAGGGGTTGCCGATCACTCGCATCGGCTATCGTGGTTCATCGCGGTACCCGATCGCGCCGTCGGTGCTGGGGGCGATCCGTTCGGCGGACGTGGTGCACCTGCATGGCATCGATTTTTTCTACGACTACCTGGCGTTGACCAAGCCGCTGCACGGCAAGCCGATGGTGGTCTCGACGCATGGCGGGTTTTTCCACACTGCCTATGCGTCGCGCATGAAGCAGATCTGGTTTCAGACGCTGACGCGTACTTCTGCGCTGGCCTATGCGCGTGTGATCGCCACTAGCGAGAATGACGGCGATCTGTTCGCCAAGGTGGTTGCGCCGTCGCGCTTGCGGGTGATCGAGAACGGTGTCGACGTGGAGAAGTATGCAGGGCAGGGCGCTCGAGCGCCGGGACGGACCATGCTGTATTTCGGGCGTTGGTCGGTAAACAAGGGCCTGATCGAAACGCTTGAGCTGCTGCAGGCTGCGCTCACGCGTGATCCGCAGTGGCGCTTGATCATCGCCGGGCGCGAGTACGATTTGAATGAGGCGGATCTGCGCAAGGCCATCGCCGAACGCGGTTTGCAGGACAAGGTGCAGCTGAGCATGTCGCCATCGCAGCAGCAGTTGTGCGCGTTGATGCAGCAGGCGCAGTTCTTCGTGTGCCTGTCGCGGCATGAGGGGTTTGGGATTGCGGCGGTGGAAGCGATGAGCGCGGGGTTGATCCCGATTCTCAGCGACATTCCGCCGTTCGTGCGGCTTGCCACCGAGTCCGGACAGGGTGTGATCGTCAATCGCGACAGGATTCAGGCCGCGGCCGACAGCGTGCAAGCATTGGCGCTGCAGGCCGATGCGGATTTCGATGCGCGCCGCACGGCGACCATGGCGTATGTGGCGCGCTACGACTGGCGGCACGTGGTGGGGCGTTATATCGATGAGTACCACGTTGCGCTGGGAACACCACGTACGCAGGAGGCCGTGCGATGAGCGCGTCTGCTTCGCTGCCAGTGACGCGCGCTGCTGCGGCGCCCCGGATCACGGTGCTGTTCTCCACCGAAAAGCCGAACGCCAACACCAACCCGTATCTCACCCAGCTCTACGATGCGCTGCCGGACGCGGTACAGCCGCGCTTCTTTTCGATGCGCGATGCGTTGTTGTCGCGCTACGACGTGCTGCATCTGCACTGGCCGGAATATCTGCTGCGCCATCCCAGCAAGATGGGCACGCTGGCCAAGCAGGCCTGCGCTGCCTTGCTGCTGATGAAGTTGCAGCTGACCGGCACGCCGGTGGTACGCACCCTGCACAACCTGGCGCCGCATGAAGACCGCGGCTGGCGGGAGCGCGCGCTGCTGCGCTGGATCGATCAGCTCACGCGGCGCTGGATCCGCATCAACGCCACTACACCGGTGCGGCCGCCGTTCACCGACACCATCCTGCACGGCCATTACCGCGACTGGTTCGCGACGATGGAGCAGGGCACCACGGTGCCTGGTCGGCTGCTGCATTTTGGATTGATCCGGCCGTACAAGGGCGTTGAGGTGTTGCTCGACGTCATGCGCGATGTGCAGGACCCGCGCCTGAGCCTGCGCATCGTCGGCAACCCGGCGACGCCGCAGATGCGCACGCTGGTCGAAACCGCCTGCGCGCAGGATGCACGTATCAGTGCACTGCTGGCCTATGTCGAGGAGCCGGTGCTCGCGCGCGAAGTCAGTGCCTGCGAACTGGTGGTACTGCCATACAAGCAGATGCACAACTCCGGCACCTTGCTGCTGGCGTTGTCGTTGGCGCGGCCCGTGCTTGCGCCGTGGAGCGAATCGAACGCCGCGATCGCCGAAGAGGTGGGTCCGGGCTGGGTGTTCCTGTACGAAGGCGAGTTCGATGCGGCGTTGTTGAGCGGCATGCTCGATCAGGTGCGCGCCGCGCCGCGTGGCCCGGCGCCCGATCTTTCACAACGTGATTGGCCACGGATCGGGCAATTGCACTATCGCACCTACCTGGAAGCGCTCGGCAAGGATGGAGACGCCGCGCTGTGACCGCAGAGACATCGACCATGACTTCCCCAACACCGCCGCCGCGCAGCCTCGGGTCGCGTGCCGCTGGCGGCGCCGCCGTGACCATGATCGGGCAGTCGGCCAAGATGATCGTGCAGTTCGGCGGCATCGTGCTGCTGGCACGCTTGTTGACGCCGTACGACTACGGCTTGATGGCCATGGTGACCGCCATCGTGGGGGCCGCCGAAATCCTGCGCGACTTCGGTCTCTCCGCAGCCGCCGTCCAGGCGAAACATGTCAGCCGCGAGCAACGCGACAACCTGTTCTGGATCAATAGCGGCATCGGTCTGATGCTGTCGGTGGTGGTGTTCGCCAGCGCGCACTGGATTGCGGACTTTTATCACGAGCCCGCATTGGTGACGATTTCGCAGGCATTGGCGGTGACCTTCCTGCTCAACGGGATGACCACCCAATACCGCGCACACCTCAGTCGGGGGCTGCGCTTCGGTCAGGTAGCGCTGAGCGATGTGGGTTCGCAGGTGTTGGGGTTGGGTGCTGCAGTTGCGGCCGCCTTGGCCGGCTGGGGCTACTGGGCGTTGATCGTGCAGCAGGTGGTGCAGGCCATCGTGAACCTGATCATCGCTGGCGCATGTGCACGCTGGTTGCCGCGCGGGTACGCGCGGCAGGCGCCGATGCGCGATTTCATGAGCTTTGGCTGGAACCTGATGGCGGCGCAGCTGCTCGGCTATGCGAGCCGCAACGTTGGCCAGGTGATCATCGGCTGGAGGACCGGGCCCGACGCGCTGGGTCTGTACAACCGTGCCTTCCAGTTGTTGATGATGCCGTTGAATCAGATCAATGCGCCTGCGACTAGTGTGGCGCTGCCGGTGTTGTCGCAATTGCAGGATGAGCGCGAGCGCTACAGCGCTTTTCTGTTGCGCGGCCAGACGGTCATGGTGCATTTGATCTTTGCGCTGTTCGCGTTTGCCTGTGCACTGGCCATGCCGCTCATCGTCCTGGTGCTGGGTGAGCAGTGGCGGGAAGCGGTGCCGCTGTTTCAGGTGTTGACGCTGGGCGGTATCTTCCAGACGGCGTCGTACGCAACCTACTGGGTGTTCCTGTCGAAGGGGTTGATGCGCGAGCAGTTGGTGTATTCGTTGGTCGGTCGCATCCTGCTCATCGCCTGCATTTTTGTTGGCTCCCGCTGGGGGGCCATGGGCGTGGCGATCGGCTACTCATTCGGCCTGCTGTTGATCTGGCCGCTGTCGCTGGTCTGGATCGGCAAGATCACGGACGCACCGGTCGGTGCGTTGTTCGTCAATGCCATGCGTGCGCTGGTGGCCTACGGTATCGCCGGCGGCTGCGCTTATTACGCATCGGTCACTGTCGGTGGTCCATTGTGGCAGCAGCTGCTGGTCGGCGCCGGCGCGATGGCGCTGGTCTGTCTGCTCGCATTGGCATGGCCGGGATTCCGGCGTGACGTGGTCGCTATCGTCAATATCCGCAAGCTGCTCACGCAGGCGAAGGCGCGCCGATGACACTGCGCTGCGGTACTGGAATGTTGGACTTCGAAACTTCCCACTCTTGCAAAGGACACGGCCTATGAGCGTCTCTCCCGCAGCTCCAGCTTCCGGTATTCGCCGTCCCTGCTATCTGGTCTTGTCTGCTCACGATTTCCGCACGCCACGTCGGGCTAACATCCATTTCATCACCGATCAGTTGGCTTTGCGTGGCACGACGCGTTTTTTTTCGTTGCGATACAGCAGACTCTCCCGCATGAAGGGAGATATGCGCCTGCCGCTGGATGACACCGCAAATACCGTTGTCTCGCACAACGGTGTGGACTGTTACCTATGGCGCACGACAGTGCATCCATTCAATACACGCCGGAGCTGGCTGCGTCCTGTGGAAGATGCCATGTTCCGCTGGTATGCCGCGCATCCGCCAAAGCAGTTGCTGGACTGGATGCGCGAGTCCGATGTCATCGTGTTTGAAAGCGGAATCGCCGTCGCATTCATCGAGCTTGCCAAGCGGGTCAATCCGGCTGCCAAACTGGTCTATCGCGCGTCGGATGGGCTGAGCACCATCAACGTGGCGTCTTACATCGAGCGCGAGTTCGACCGCGTGGCTCCGACGCTGGACGTCATTGCCTTGGTGTCGCCCGCGATGGCCGCAGAAGTAGCGAGCCGCGACAACGTCTTCCATGTAGGCCACGGCGTGGACCACAACCTCGATCAGCTCGGCGACCCGTCGCCGTATGCCGAGGGCATCCATGCAGTTGCAGTCGGGTCGATGCTGTTTGATCCTGAATTTTTCGTCGTTGCCAGCAAGGCCTTTCCGCAGGTGACCTTCCATGTGATCGGCTCCGGGATGGGCCGCCATCCGGGCTACGGCGACAATGTCATTGTCTATGGCGAAATGAAGCACGCGCAGACGATTGGCTATATCAAGCACGCACGTTTCGGCATTGCGCCTTACGCGTCCGAGCAGGTGCCGGTGTATCTGGCGGACAGCTCGATGAAATTGCTGCAATACGACTTTTTCGGCCTGCCGGCGGTGTGCCCGAATGCCGTGGTGGGGCCGTACAAATCGCGCTTCGGGTACACGCCGGGCAATGCCGATTCGGTGATTGCCGCCATTACCCAGGCACTGGAAGCACCGCGTGTACGTTACCGCCAGTGTCTCAACTGGTCCGACACCACTGACCGCGTGCTCGATCCACGGGCGTACCCGGAAACCCGTCTTTATCCGCACCCCCCCACCGCCGCGCCGCAGCTCTCTTCGGAGGCAGCGCTCTCACATTGAGGCGGCGCTTTTTTGATCACGTTTGAAGGAGGATCCCTGTCATGGCCAACGCTTTACTGCAGAAATGGGTGGAACGCGCGGAACGTCGCGCATTGTTCTGGTGGCAGCCCAAAAACGGTGGCGTGAACATGGGGGATCACCTGTCGAAGGTGATCGTGTCGTGCGTGTTGGCGTTGCAGGACAAGACACTTCTGGAAAAACGCGATTTGCGGCAGAAGCTGATCGCAACCGGGTCGGTGCTGCATTTCGCCAAAGATGGCGACACCGTGTGGGGAAGCGGTATCAACGGCAAGATTCCGTCCGAGCGCAATACGTTCAGCACGCTGGACGTACGCGCGGTACGCGGTCCCAAGACCCGCGCGTTTTTGCTGGAACGTGGCATCGCAGTGCCAGAGGTCTACGGAGATCCGGGATTGCTGACCCCGATGTTTTTCCCCGCCGACGCCCTGGGCCCGGTGACCAAGCGCCCGTTCGCGATCGTGCCGCACTTCAACGAGCCGGTTGAGAAGTACAGCGCCTACGCCGAGCATCTGGTGTTTCCCAACGTCAAGCCGGCCACCTTCATGAGTGCGCTGCTGGGCGCGGAGTTTGTCATCAGCAGTTCGCTGCACGGCCTGATCCTTGCCGAAGCCTATGGCATCCCGGCGGTGTATCTGGACTGGGGTAACGGCGAAGACCGTTTCAAGTACGACGACTACTACCACGGCACCGGGCGCATGCAATGGCATGCCGGCCACAGCGTGGAAGAATGCATGGAACTGGGCGGCAACGGCAGTTTCGATCTTGAACGCTTGCAGGCAGGATTGCTGGCTGCGTTCCCTTACGATTTGTGGTGAAACGACAATGCATGGCCAGCCAGCAGGTGTGGAGACGGCAACGGTGAGTCCAGCGACACCTGCGCAAGGGGTGGTGATTCCGCTGGGCGGCTTCCCGGTGTTGTCGACCACGCAGGAAGCCTTCGCGCTGGATCTGTTCCATGCGCTGGCCGCGCATCAGCCGCGGCGGGTGTTTTTCGCGAACACCAACTTCATCGTGCAGTGCCAGGCACTGCGCGCGCGCATGCAGGCGCCGGCAGTGCGCATCGTCAACGATGGGATCGGCATGGATCTGGCGGCGCGCCTGATCCATGGCCGCCGATTCGCCGGCAACCTCAACGGCACCGACCTGATTCCGTACCTCTGCCGCGAGGCCGCGCAGCCGCTCAAGTTCTTTCTGCTTGGCGGCCGCCCGAGTGTGGGCAAGACCGCCGCGGCGACCTTGACCGGAACGCTGGGCCAGCAGGTCGTGGGCATGTGCGATGGGTATGGCGAATTTGCGGCGGCGGGCGAGGGCCTTGCCGAGCGCATCAATCGCTCCGGCGCCGATGTGCTGCTGGTGGCCTTCGGCAACCCGCTGCAGGAGCGGTGGATCCTCGACCACAGCGAGGCCTTGCAGGTGCCGCTGGTGTTCGGCGTGGGCGCCTTGCTGGACTTCCTCTCCGGCACCGCCAAGCGTGCGCCCAACTGGGTGCGCCGTCTGCATATGGAATGGATGTACCGGCTGCTCAACGAGCCGCGCCGGTTGCTCAAGCGCTATAGCTGGGATCTGTTGGTGTTCTTCCGCACCTGCCTGCGTGCGGGCAAACAGCTGGCGTGATGCACGGCGGCGGTGTGTGGCCTAGCATGCGGACATGCATCCAACCGCCGCCGCGCTGATTCGAACATTGGACCTTGCCCCCCATCCGGAGGGCGGCCACTACCGACGCGTGTATGCGTCGACTCGCCAGGTGCTGGATGACAGCGGTGCGCCGCGGCGTCCGGCGCTGACCGCCATCCGCTTCTTGTTGTGCGCAGGCGAAGCCAGTCGCTGGCATCGGGTGGATGCCGAGGAGTGCTGGCACTGGCAGCAAGGTGCGCCGCTCGAGTTGCTGATCTTCGACGAAGCGAGCGGGCAGTTGCGGCGCGAAGTGCTGGACGCTGCAGAGCGTGGCGACGCCATGCACGTGGTGCCGGCCGGCTGCTGGCAGGCGGCGCGCTCGCTGGGGGACTTCACCCTGGTGGGCTGCACGGTTTCGCCAGGGTTTGTCTGGGAAGGTTTCGCGCTGCTCGAAGACGGCTCGCCGCTGGCGGCGCAGCTGGCCGCATTGGTTGCCGAAGGCGCCGCGCCAGGGCCTCCAACGCTTCCCTAACGCGTGTGGGGCCGCGTTCGCGTAGTGTCCGCGTTCCAACCGGGAGGCGGTACGTGATGCAGCGCAGGGGGGTGGTGTGGCGGGCAGGAATGGTGGTGGTGTCGTTGTTGGCACCGATGCTGGCGTGTGCCGTCGAGGTGGCCGTGCAGGCGCCGGCAGTGCCGCCAACGGTGGTCGATCTGGAGGCCATGGTGGTGCGCGGGCAGCAACCCGGCCCCGGCCTGTGGAAGGTCAGCAAGGGCGACCACGTGCTGTGGATCCTGGGCACATTGTCGCCATTGCCCAAAGACCTGGAGTGGCAAGCGACCGAGGTCGAAACCATCATCGGCCAATCGCAGCAGGTGCTGATGGCGCCGATGGTGCAGGTGGATGCCGACGTTGGCATGTTCGGCAAGCTGGCCCTGGTGCCGGCCGCGATGAAGGCGATGAAGAACGAAGACGGGCGCGAGCTGCGCGATGTGCTGCCGCCTGAGTTGTATGCGCGCTGGACTGTCGCCAAGGCGCGTTACATGGGGCGCGACCGTGGCGTGGAGCGCAAGCGGCCGATGCTGGCTGCCGGCGAGCTGTATCAGTCTGCGCTCAAACGCTCTGGCCTGGCCCGCTCGCCGGTGATCTGGTCGGTGGTGGAGCGCGCTGCCAAGCGTGCCGGCATCAAGCCGACCTCGACCACGCTCGAATACAAGATCGACAACCCGCGCCAGGCGATCAAGGATTTCCGTGCGGGCGGTATGGACGACACTGCGTGCTTCCGCAGCATCCTGGTGACCGTCGAACGCGATTTGCCGACGATGGTGGAACGCGCCAATGCCTGGTCGGTAGGCGACATCGAAACGCTGCGCCAGTTGCCGCGTGCCGACCCGCAAGCCGCGTGCATGGGGGCGATGGCCAGCACCGGCGTGGCCAAGAAGCGCGGCATCAACGATCTGGAAGGCCGGCTGCGCCAGCATTGGCTGGAGATCGCCACGCAGGCACTGCAGCGCAACCGCAGCACCTTTGCGGTGTTGCCGATCAGCCGGCTGACCGCCTCCGACGGCTATGCCGCGCGCTTGCGTGCGCTGGGCTATGAGGTGGAGGCGCCCTGAGGGCGCTGCGGGGGCGCGTGATTCGCGCGGTCTGCTATGCGCTTGGACCGGTGTATCGAACGCATGCTGCCCGCAGTGACAGAAAAGGGAGAGGGCGGCACGCGGGTCAATGCCGCCCGGATTCGGATGTCAGCGCGGAAACTGTAGCGCGCCCAACATGTGCCCTGGCTCGCCACGCATGCGCCTGCGAGGCCAGGTGCGCGATGCCAGTCTCGACCCGCACGAACTGCCGCCATCCCCATCCCATCGCTACGGATGGCGCCGTGCTCGCCGTGCAAGCCCCACGACTGCGCCGACACTGCGGAGGCAGCTGGGTCTGCCTGGCCGGCCACGGTATGCTGCGCGCCTTCACCAACGAGGCGGATCTGTTGAACGCATTGCCGCTGCGCATCCTGGGCACCGGGTGCCACGTTCCCGCCACGGAAGTGACGTCGCAAGAACTGGACGCACGCTGGCAGTTGCCGCCGGGAACCACGTTCGCGCGGCTGGGCGTCGCCACGCGCCACTACGCGGGCGCGGGCGAAACGGCCTCGTCCATGGGCGCCGCCGCCGCGCAAGCGGCATTGGCTAGCGCTGGTATCGACAGCGGCGAGATCGACTGCCTGATCTCCGCCTGCAGCGTGATGGAGCAGCCGATCCCGTGCCAGGCAGTGCTGATCCAGCGTGCCCTGGGGCTGGGTGACTCTGGCATCCCGGCATTCGATGTCAACGCCACCTGCCTGAGTTTTCTGGTCGCATTGGACATGGCCGCAAACGCGCTGGCCCTGGGCCGCTATCGCCGCGTGCTCATCGTCTCCAGCGAAGTGGCGTCGGGCGGGCTGGATGCGGCGGTGCCATCGACCGCCGGCTTGTTCGGCGATGGCGCTGCCGCCGTGGTGGTGGGGCGCAGCGCGCCGGACGAAGACTCGGCGCTGCTGTCCAGCCGCCTGGCCAGCTACGGCAGCGGTGCCGAGCTGTGCCGCATCCGCGGTGGCGGCAGCCGCTATCCGCGTGGCGAAGACACCACGCCCGAAGCCACGCGGGTCTTCACCATGGATGGGCGCGGTGCATATCGCTTTGCGGCGCGCCACCTGCCGGCGTTCTGGATCAGCTGCTGCGCGACGCCGGTACCGAGACCACCGCTCTGCGCTGCCTGATCCCGCATCAGGCCTCCGGTGGCGGGCTGGATCATGTGGTGCAGGCGCTCGGCCTGCGCCCGGAGCAGGTGGTGCGCATCCTGCACGCGCATGGCAACCAGGTGGCGGCATCGCTGCCACACGCGCTGCATCAGGCCAGGGTCACGCAGCAGCTGCAGCGCGGCGAACTATTCGCGATGCTCGGCACCGGCGCCGGCCTGTCGATCGGCGGCATGGTGTTGAGGTACTGATGGCGACGCGGGTCTCGGTCGAGTTGTTGCGCATCGGGCATTGCCGCCACTGCGAACGCATGGTGCGCGCGGACGGGCATTGGCATGCAGTGGAATTCCCAGCGTTGAGTGTGCTGATCCGGCATCCGCAACGCGGTGCGCTGCTCTATGACACCGGCTATGCAGAGCATTTCTTCCGTGCCACCGATCCGTTGCCGGAGCGGCTGTATCGCTGGGCCACGCCGGTGACCTTGCCCGCCCAGGAGCGTCTGCAGGCGCAGCTGGCGCGCCGTGATCTGGCGCTCGACGACATTGGCTGGTGCCTGATCTCGCATTTCCACGCCGACCATGTCGGCGGTCTGCGCGATCTGCCCACTGCGCGCTTCATCTGCCTGCACGCCGACTATGCGCAGCTGCGCGCGGCCTCGCGCCTGGGCGGCCTGCGGCGTGCACTGCTGCCGCAACTGCTGCCAGACGACTTCGCGCAGCGCGTGCAGTTTGCCGAGCAGGCGCCGCAGCGCGCACTCGGTGGCGCGTGGAAGGGCCTGGGCGTGGGCTACGACCTGTTCACCGATGGCAGCGTGATGGCGGTGGCGTTGCCCGGGCACGTGCCGGGGCAGATGGGGCTTTTGTTACGTGACCAGCACGATCGCGAGGTGTTGCTGTGCGCCGATGCGGTGTGGTCGTCGGCCACCTTTGCAAGCTTGGCGTGGCCGGCCTGGCCCACACGCCTGCTGATGCACGACTGGTCCGCGTTCCAGCGCACCGTGCGCGTGCTGCATGACTTGGTGCAGGCGCATCCGGAGCTGGCGATCCTGCCATCGCATTGCCAGCCCAGTCTGGACCGTTATCAACCGGAGTGGCGATGAGCCTGCGTATTCTTGTCACCGGCGCATCGGGCTTTGTGGGCGGCGCCTTTCTGCGGCGCTTTCAGGGCCAGCCAGGGTTGGACATCCACGGCATCGGCCGCCGCGCCTGCGCGTTGCCCAACTACCATCGCATCGACCTGAGCCAGCCGTTTACGCTCGACTGGCGCCCGGATGTGGTGATTCATGCGGCGGCACTGGCGTCTCCCTGGGGCACTCGCGCGCAATTCGAGCTGCACAATGTGCAGGCCACCGCGAATGTCATCGACTTCTGTGCCCGCAACGGCAATCCGCGTCTGCTGTACGTGTCATCGAGCTCGGTGTTCTACCGCGAAGAACATCAGTACGGGCTCAGCGAAGACAGCCCGATCGGGCCGCGCTTCGTCAACACCTACGCGCAGACCAAATACCTCGGCGAGACACTGCTGGACGGGTACGCGGGCGAGAAGAGCATCCTGCGTCCGCGCGCGGTATTTGGCCCCGGCGACACCGTGCTGTTTCCGCGTGTGATTGCTGCCGCACGCAAAGGAGCGTTGCCGCGCTTCGTCGGCCAGAGCCAGCCGGTGATCGGCGATCTGATCTACATCGATGCGCTCTGCGACTACCTGTACCGCGCCGCCGTCGCGCCGCAACTGCAACCGTCGTACAACCTCACCAATGCGCAGCCGGTCGATCTGCAGCAGCTGCTGCTGGATGTTCTGGCGCGCCTGCAGTTACCGTTGCCGCAGCGGCAGGTGCGCATCGGCACGGCGTTGCGGATGGCCAGTGTGGTGGAGGGCGCCTACCGGTTGCTGCGCCTGCGTGGCGAGCCGCCGATCACGCGCTTCGGCGTGGGTGTGTTTGCGTACTCCAAGACCTTCGACCCGCGCCGCACGCTGGCCGACCTGGGCACGCCCAGCGTTGGCCTGGACGAAGGCATCGACGCCTTCGTGCGTTGGCAGGCAGCGCAGTGGGTGTAATTACGCTGCTGCTGGCGTTGGCCTATGTCGCCGTGCTGATGCTGCGTGCGCTGGGCGCGTTGTGGATTGTGCAGCGCCGCGCCGCAGTGCAGGTGCCAGCGGGAACGCAGGCGGAGGTAGCGATCCTGCAACCCATCCTTGGCGGTGATGCGCATCTGCAGCAGGTGCTCGCCGCCAACCTGCAGGCGCTGCCGCACGCCCAGTTCGTCTGGTTGCTGGATGCCGAGGACGCAGCGGGCAACGCTGCTGCAGCAACCCTGGTCGCGCAGCATCCTGGCGTGCGGATCGCACGCATCACGGTGCCGCCCGCACCGCTCGGCATCAATCCCAAGGCGTGGAAGCTGCACCACGCACTGCCGCAGGTACAGGCATCCATCACCTTGATCCTGGACGACGATGCGCAGTTAAGCAGCGTTGCGCTGGCGCAGCTACTGCACGACCTGGCGCACGCCGATCTGGTGACCGCGCTGCCGTACTACCAGGACGGGAGCACGTTGGCAGGGCGGCTGCTGGCGCAGTTCGTCAACAACAATGCCGCGCTCACGTATCTGGGGTGGCTGCCATGGGCGGCGCCTCTCACGATCAATGGCATGTGCTATGCCGGTCGCACGCAGCAACTGCAGGCCTGGGGCGGATTTGCGCCATTGTTGGACCAGCTGACCGACGATCTGGCCTTCGCCGCGCATGTGCGTGCGCAAGGGGGGCGGCTCTGGCAGTCCACCGCGCCGGTGGCGATGCGCACTGCGTTGCCCGATCTGGCCAGCTACGTGCGGCAGATGCATCGCTGGATGTTGTTCGCGCTGTTGCTGCTGCGCCGCCAGCGCCCGGCCGTGAAGCTGGCGATCGGCGCGCTGCATGGGTTGCCACCATGGTTGTTGATCGCCACGCTGCTCTCGGCCTGCCTGCAACCCGGAGCGCTGTCGTTTGCAGCGGTGGCTGGCCTGCTCACCGTGCGTACCGCGCTGCTGTGCCTGCTGCAGTGGCGCACCACCGGCGAGAGCCGGCACCGGCCACTGCTGTCGCTGGCGGCCGAGTGCCTGCAGCCATCGCACCTGCTGCATGCGGCGCTAGTGCGCACGATCCGTTGGCGTACCCGTCGCTACCGCGTGCTGCCGGATGGGCGGTTTCGTGCGCAGTGAGCCGCTGTTGCAGATCGCCTTCCTCACCGGGCAAAGCGATCCGGGGCGCTGCGCGCTGAGCGAGGAGCAGCGCCTGTTTCTGCAGCAATTGCACGGGCACGGCAGGCGGCTGTTGGACTGCAACTATCCCTATCGCGCGGACGGCGCTGCGCATCGGCGCGTGCCAATCTGGCGGGCGAGTGCGGCCAACGCGCGGCAGTATCTGGCCGCGCGCAGTGGCCCGGTGGCGCCGCCTGAGCGCGCAGCAGTCATCACCCAGCTGGAGCCGGTGCCGCTCACGCTGCTGCTGGTCGGCAGCTGCGGCCTGCAGCTATTGGCGGCGTTGCACCTGCCGGCGCCACTGCGTGCGCGCGTCGCGGTGTTCGCCTACGGGCCGGTTGCGAATGCGTTGGCACCGTTCGAGCGGCAATGCATCGTGCAGGGTCGCCGCGACTGGATCTCGCGCGCGCTGTATCGCGGGCCGGTGGACATGCAGCCCGCGTGCGGGCACATGGACTATCTGCGCGACAGCACGGTGCGCGCGGCCTGCAAGGCGTTCGCGAGCGAAGTGGAGCAGGCCGGGCGGCGAGGGCAGACATGCGCATCGATCTGATCGCGCCGCCGTACAGCGGGCACCTGCATCCGATTTTGGCGATCGCGCGCCAACTGGCGGCACAGCACGACGTGCGCGTGATCAGTACACCTGCGGCAATGGCGCGCATCGCAGCGTGCGGCCTGCACGGCATCAGCGTGCTGGATGCGCAGGCCGACCAGCTGCTGGCGCAGATCGCCAATCCGCCGCATGCGGTCGGCCACAATCCGTTGCGGCTGCGCCGCCAATTGCACGCAGCATTGGGCCTGATGGTGCGGCTGGGTGAGGCCCTGCAACAGCACTACTGCGTGCGCCGGCCGGAGCTGATGATTGCCGACTTCACCGTGCCCAGCGCCGGGTTGGCGGCGCAGGCCATGGGCATTGCCTGGTGGACCAGCCTGCCGTCTCCTTGCGTGCTGGAAACCGCCGATGGCCCGCCAGCGTATTTCGGCGGCCTGTTGCCCGCGAGCGGTAGGTCGCAACGGATCTGGCATGCCATCGCGCGCCGTCTGACGCGTGGCTTCAAGCGCAGCCTGCATCGCTGTTATCGGCAGCAGATGCGTGCGGCCGGATTGCCGGCGCTGTACCGCGCGGATGGCAGCGAGGCGGTGTATTCGCCGCACTGCGTGCTCGCGCTGGGGCTGCCGTCGTTTGAATTTGCGCGGCGCTGGCCTGCCGCGGTGCGCTTCGTCGGGCCGCAGTTGTGCACGCCGCCCAATGACGTGCCGCCGCCCAGGTTCATCGACGGGCGCCGCCACGTCCTGGTGACGTTGGGCACGCATCTGCAATGGGTCAAGCAACGCATGGACGCGGACCTACGCGCCTTGGCGCCGCAGTTCCCGGACGTGGTGTTCCATTTCAGTGCGGGCGATACCACGCTGCCGCCGCAGCCAGCGCAGGGCAATTATCACTGCCTGCCGTATGTCGATTACGCACAGCATCTGCAGCGCTACGCGTTGGTGGTGCACCACGGTGGCGCCGGCATTCTGTACGCGTGCCTGGCGGCGGGGCTGCCATCGATCGTCTACCCGCTGGACTACGACCAGTTCGACCACGCGGCACGGCTGCAGGCAGCTGGTGCCGCGTGGTGGTTGCGCGATCTGGGCGGTTTGCCTGCGTTATTGCAGCAAGCGTTGAACGGCGACGCCGCGTTGCCCGGCGTCAACCGGCTGCAGGTGGAATTGCAGGAGATCAATGCGCAGGCACCGCTGCTGCAGTTGGTGCAGACCTTTGCGGCAATGGGCAAGTGACCACGCTTTAGCGTTGTGGTGAACACCAAAGCAGTACTGCAAAATTTTGAGCTTCAGAACGGAGTGCTTACAAAGCGCTGGCGTCAATTGCCAATCCGCTCACGTGCACGCATCGCAACACGGTGCTGCGTGCTGCAGGTGGTGGCCATCGGTCAGGCCTGCAGCATCGGATCGCGCTGCTGGCTACGCATCGCATCGAACGCGGTGTAGCGAAAGAAGACTCAGCCTCTCGCCATCGATCCCACGATGCGCGCAGGCCTCAGCCTGCGCTCCTCACGCCATGCAGCACAGCAGGCCTCAGCCTGCCGCTGCATTCAACGCTTGCTGGCCCTTTCCCATCAGCTGCGGCCAGCGCTTGAGCACGGCGGCGCGGATGCCGGCCTGGTCAATACCGGCCTCGGCGAGCAGGTCTTCGCGGCTGGCGTGGTGCTGGAAGCTGTCCGGCAGGCCCAGATGCAGCATCGGCATCAGCACGCCTTCGGCATTGAGCAGCTCGGAGACGCCCGAGCCTGCGCCGCCGGCCACCACGTTGTCTTCGATGCTGACAAAGCCTTCGTGGCTCTTGGCCAGCTCCAGCAGCGTCGCCTTGTCGAGCGGTTTGACGAAACGCATGTTCACCACGGTCAGGCCCAACTCGCGGCCGACCGCTTCAGCGGCATCCACCGTGGCGCCGAAGCCGAGCAGTGCGATGCGTGCGCCGCTGTGACGTAGCTGCGCCTTGCCGATCGGCAGGGTGGTCAAGGAAGCATCCAGTGCGGTGCCGGGGCCGGTGCCACGCGGATAGCGCACCGCGGCCGGGCCCTCATAGCGCAGGCCGGTGGTGAGCATCTGGCGGCACTCGGCCTCATCGGCCGGCGCCATCACCACCATGTGCGGTACGCAGCGCAGGAAGCTCAGGTCCAGGTTGCCGGCGTGGGTGGCGCCATCGGGGCCGACCACGCCGCCGCGATCGATCGCGAACAGCACATCCAGTTTCTGCACCGCCACGTCGTGCACCAACTGGTCGTAGCCACGCTGCAGGAAGGTCGAATAAATCGCCACCACCGGCTTGGCGCCTTGCGTTGCCATGCCGGCGGCCAGGGTGACCGCGTGTTGCTCGGCAATCGCCACGTCGAAATAGCGCTGCGGATATTCCTTGCTGAAGCGCACCAGGCCGGAGCCTTCGCGCATCGCCGGGGTGATCACCAGCATCTTGGGATCGGCCGCCGCCATGTCACACACCCAGTCGCTGAAGACATCGGTGTAGGTCGGCTTCTTGGCGCCGGCCTTGGCCACCAGGCCCTTGCTCGGGTCGAACGGGCCGACCGCGTGGTAACCAATCTGGTCGCCTTCGGCGAGCTCGTAGCCCTTGCCCTTGGTGGTGATCACGTGCAGCAGCTGCGGACCCTTCAAGGTCTTCAAGGTCTTCAGCGCGCCGACCAGGCTGGGCAGGTCGTGGCCATCGATCGGGCCTGTGTAGTGGAAGCCCATTTCCTCGAACAACGTGGACGGCACGAACATGCCTTTCCAGTGTTCTTCCCAGCGGCGCACGAAGCGCGCGGTGGGGTTGTTCTTCTTGTCGCCGAGGATCTTCTTGCCGCCCTCGCGGATCGCGTTGAGCGTGCGGCTGCCGCTGGCACGGCCGAGCATCTTGGTCAGCCCGCCCACTGCCTCGGAGATCGACATGCGGTTGTCGTTGAGGATCACCAGCAGGTTGGGTTCCGGGTCCATGCCGCCGGCGTGGTTGAGCGCCTCGTAGACCATGCCGGCGGTCATCGCGCCATCGCCGATCACCGCCACCACCTTGCGGTCGTCGCCATTGCGCTGCGCAGCGATCGCCATGCCCAGCGCGGCGGAGATCGAGGTCGATGAATGCCCAACACCGAAGGTGTCGTACATGCTCTCCTCGCGCTTGGGGAACGGCGCCACGCCGTCCTTCTGCTTGACCGTGTGGATCTGGTCGCGGCGCCCGGTCAGGATCTTGTGCGGGTAGGTTTGATGGCCCACGTCCCACACCAGTTGGTCGACCGGCGTCTGGTAGAGATAGTGCAGGGCGACGGTGAGTTCGATCACCCCCAGACCCGCGGCGAAATGGCCGCCGCTCTTGCCCACCGATTCGATCAGGTAGGCACGCAGTTCGTCGGCGACCGCGGTGAGGTCGGCCTCCTCGAAGCTACGCAGATCGTCGGGAGTCTGGATGCGCGACAAGCGCGGATAGCGGGTGGAGTCGATCATCATCGTGTCAATGTGCTGAAGCCATATTGTCCTCCCCATGCGAAGGACCGGCAAGCAAACCGGTTCAGGTGTCAGCGGGAAGTGATGGCTGCAGTAGCCGTGATGCGCGCGTGGCGTGGCTGCAACGCGTGCCTGCGACGAACTGTCGCAGTCGCATGCGGGCAAGCGCGAGCGCGGTCTAGAGCGAGAGCTTGGAGCGCTTGGGCAGTTGCGCCCGCAAGAACGCCATCTGGTCTGACAGGATGTTGCGGTTGGACAGGATCAGATGCTCGATCCAGCTCGGCCGGTAGGGCACGGCCAGCAGCGGCATGTGCGCCTGCTGCGGCGTACGGTTGGCCTTGCGCGAGTTGCACTGGAAGCACGCGGTCACCACGTTTTCCCAGCTGTCGCGGCCGCCCTTGGATACCGGCATCACGTGGTCGCGGGTGAGGTGCGGGCGGCTGAAGTGCTGGCCGCAATACATGCACAACTGCGAGTCGCGTGCGAACAGGGCGGTGTTGGTGAGGGTGGGCGTGGGGTCGAGCGCGCGCGAGCGGGCGTGGCCGCGTGCCGCGATGATCGGATGCAGCTCCAGCACGCTGCGCTCGCCGGTGAGGCGCGAAACGCCGCCGTGAATCTGCATGCAGGGCTCGCCCAGCGTCCACGACACCGCATCGCGTGCATACAGGCAGGCGGCGTCTTGCCAGTTGATCCAGTCCAGCACACGGCCATGCGCGTCCAGGGAGAGCAGGCGCACGGTGGGCAAGGGCGGGAATGCGGCGACAGCGCTGCCCGTGACCGGGGCGGGGAAGCCTCCGGGGACGATCACATCACCTACGTGCGTGTCTGTCTCCATCGGGAAAACAGCTTATACCCGATCGTTGACAGTTTGTGTATCTGCGGGATCTCGGCGGTTGTTCGACTGTGCGGGCGGCGGCGGTGTGTGTGCTGTGAAGCCATGGGTGGCCAGGACGATCCGGCGAATGGCCGCAGCGCCTACAGGCGGGCGCGGTAGACACGGGTGCCATCGACAACGGCGTCATGCATCGTAGGAGCGCACTTGTGCGCGAATGAGCGTTACCGATAAGGCTACGAAGCGTCACCGGGCAAGCTTCATCGCGCGCAAGCGCGCTCCTACGCGCTGCTGGTTTCTGATGCGTTGGCGCGTCCAGCCCGGTCCTGCGCTGGTTGCTGCAGGCGCTGGCCGAGCACGTCGGCGTCTTGCATGTCTTTAGAGGGTGCACCTCAAGAACACCAAACCGGCTCGCGCCCACGCTCTGCCAACTTCGGCCGCCTGCTGAGCTGCCGCGCGCTGGCCCGATCGGCCCAACGGACTAACTAACGGCCGCGAGGCGCCAGCGGCACGCGAGCATTGCGATCGATGCACTTGTAGGAGCGCACTTGTGCGCGAAGGAGCGTTACCGATAAGGCTTCGAAGCGTCACCGGGGAAGCTCCATCGCGCGCAAGCGCGCTCCTACGTAGGGCTGGCGTCCGGGTAGGGCGCTTTCTTCAGCATTGCCGAGGGGTGACTAGCCGCAAACGCTGGCGAGCACCGCACCCACACCCGCACCGACACGACAGCGACGCCCGCTTCGACACCCGACAAGCCCGCTCTCAAAGCACAGCGGTCACGCAGGGCAACATCGCAGCGACACGGCTGCTCACCCTTGCCCAAACAACTCCGCTTCCAGCGTCATCAACGGGGCGGCGCCGCTGCGGATGGTGGCCGCGTGGGTGAGGGTGCGCGGCAGGATCCGGGCGAAGTAGAAGCGCGCGGTCTCGCGCTTGGCGCGCTTGAACTCCTCGCCGTGCGCGGAGGCGTCGGCGGCCGCCACGCTGCGTGCCCACCAATAGGCCAGCACTACGTAGCCCGAATAGAACAGGTAGTCGTAGCTGGCCGCGCCCAGTTCGTCCGGGTTGCGGGCGGCGCGGTCGAGCACGTCGCGGGTCAGCATGGCCCACTCGCTGGCCTTGTCGCGCAAGGGTTTGATGAACTCGGCCAGGGCCGCGTTGTCGGCATGCGTGTTGGCAAAGGTTTCCACATCGGCCAGGAACAGCTTGAGCCCGGCGGCCTGGCTGCTGGCGGTCTTGCGGCCGATCAGGTCCAGCGCCTGGATGCCGGTGGTGCCTTCGTAGATGGTGGTAATGCGCGCATCGCGGGCCAGCTGCTCCATGCCGTATTCGCGGATGTAGCCGTGGCCGCCGAAGCACTGCAGCGCGTGATAAGTGTTTTCCACCGACCACTCGGTCTGGCACGCCTTGGAGATCGGGGTGAGGAAGCTCACCAGCGTCTCGGCATCGGCGCGCTCCTGTTCGCTGCCGCCGCGGTGCGCCACATCGACCAGGCTGGCAGCATGCAGCGCCAGCAGGCGGCTGCCTTCGGTCAGCGCCTTGATGGTCAGCAGCATGCGGCGCACGTCCGGGTGCACGATGATCGGGTCGGCCGGCTTGTCGGGGAATTTCGCGCCGCTGAGCGCGCGCGATTGCAGCCGCTCGCGGGTGTAGCGCAATGCGTTTTGATAAGCGCGCTCGGAAAGGCCAATGCCCTGCAACCCCACGCTCAGGCGCGCGGTATTCATCATCGTAAACATGGCCTGCAGGCCCTTGTGCGGCTGGCCGACCAGATAACCCTGCGCGCCCTCGAAATTCATCACGCAGGTCACCGAGCCCTTGATGCCCATCTTGTGTTCGATCGAGCCGCAGTGCAGCGCGTTGCGCTCGCCCACGGTGCCATCGCGGTCCACCTTGAACTTGGGCGTGACGAACAGCGAGATGCCCTTGGCGCCGGCCGGTGCGTCCGGCAGCTTGGCCAGTACCAGATGCACGATGTTGTCGGTGAGGTCATGCTCGCCGGCGGTGATGAAGATCTTGGTGCCGGTGATGGCGTAGCTGCCGTCGGTGTTGGGCTCGGCGCGGGTCTTGAGCAGGCCCAGATCGGTGCCGCAGTGCGGCTCGGTCAGGCACATGGTGCCGGTCCAGCGGCCATCGATCAGCGGCTTGAGGAACACCTCTTGCTGCCACGCCTCGCCGTGCTGGCGCAGCGCTTCCATCGCGCCATGCGAGAGCAGCGGGAAGTTGCCCCAGGCCAGGTTGGCGGCGTTGATCATCTCGCTCAGCGGCACGCCCAGCGTGTGCGGCATGCCCTGGCCGCCGAATTGCGGCTCGGCGGTGAGCCCGTTCCAGCCGCCTTCGACAAACTGGTCGTAGGCCGCGCGGAAGCCGGGCGGGGTGGTCACCGCATGGGTGCTCTTGTCGAAGGCGCAGCCGATCTCGTCGCCGATGCTGTTGAGCGGGGCCAGGACCTGGGCGGTGAAGCGGCCGGCTTCTTCCAGCACGGCGTCGACGATGTCGGCACTGGCGTCGGTATAGCCGAGCCGGGCGAACAGCGCCTCGGCGCCGAGCACGTCGTACAGGCCAAAGCGGAAGTCGGTCAACGGTGCGATGTAGCTGCTCATGCGGGATCCTTGAAGCGTGTGCGTGGAGGCGTGCGCGTCAGCGCAGCACGCCGTTGAGGCCCGGAGCCGGGCTGAGCGTGTTGCGCGAATCAACTGCGAACTCGCGTTGTTTCTTGTCCTGCGGGGTGGCCCACACCGTACCCTTGAGCGTGTACGGCAGCGAGCGGCCACCGGCCAGCACATCGGCAATGGTGATGCGGCCGAGCGAGGCGGGCTGCAGGCTCACCGTCACGACATCGGCGGTTTCCGGGCCGATCGAAATGCCCACCGCCTGGTCGAGTTTGCCGGCAACCCCATCGCCCATGCCGATTTCCAGCGCCACGCGCTCGAAGCGCATCGGAATGCTGCTGTAGTTCTGCAGGCGCAACTCCACCGACCAGCCACCGTCCGGGCGCACGGTCAGCTGCTGGATGCGGGCAGTCGGCTCGGAGACACGGCGAACCGCGCCGCCACCGCAGGCGCTCAACAGCAGGCCGCACGACAGCGTCACGATCAGGAGGCGAAAGGCACGGTGCATGAACTCGGTTCCTTGGCGGGTTGGTGCATTGCCAAGAATACTACGCAGTACGGTGCCGCCTGGCGGTGGCCGCCCTCAGCGCAGTGGCGCCGCCACAATCAGGGGCGACAGGTCGTAGCCCATCTGCGTGGCGGTGGCCTTCAACTGCTCGAACTGCGCGCGCGGCATCTCTGGCGAGCGCGACAGGATCCACAGGTACTTGCGATCCGGCTCGCCGACCACCGCCCACTGATAGTCGGGATCGAGCGCAATCACCCAGTAGTCCGCCCAGACCAGCGGGATCCACGACAGCCATTCCGGCGCAAAGCGCACCTGCAACTGCCCGGGGTGCCCGGCCACCGGGCGCGCCACGCCATCGGCCTGGGTCAGGCTGCCATCGGCAACGCGGCAGCCATTGCGCACCCCGATCAGGCCGTCGTCGCGCAAGGTGTAGCTGGCGGTGATATCGCTGCGGCATTTCTTCTGGAACGACACCGGCAGATGGGCGATCTCGTGCCACTGCCCGGCATAACGCGAGATATCCAGCGCCGGCACGGCGCGCACCGGTTGCTGCGCAAGGGCAGCAACCGGCAGCAGGGCGGCGAATGACAACAACAGGCGAGGCAGGCGCATGCGAATCTCCAAAGGACGCGCGCAGGCTAGGCCATCGGCGCCCCCGCTTGGCGTGAACCGGCGCAAGAAACCCGGCTGCGGCTCAGCCCCAACACGACATGCGCGCGAACGCTTGCCGAAATCCCGCACGCTCGTTATGATGCGCCTCCTCGCAACGCAGGCATCGCGTCGCAGGCAGTGGCCGAGTAGCTCAGTTGGTAGAGCAGGGGATTGAAAATCCCCGTGTCGGCGGTTCGATTCCGTCCTCGGCCACCAGTTCTAAGCATTGCAGCGCGGGCGTTTCGCCCCTTCTAGCCGCTGCTGATATCAAGAATTTTGAAGTCTACCTGCGCAGATTTGCACCAGGCGCGAAGGTTCACTCTTGCGTTGCATCTGGCGATGGCGTCCAGTGACCGATCCATTCCATTCGGTGCGACGTGATCGGGATGCACGCCAAGCCACCGTGTTGCAGTCACGCGCACCGGCGGGCAGGTGTTGACGCTGCGGCCAAATGAAGTGCCGCGTTGCGTGCTGGGCTGAAAGCGGCTAACAAAACGTAGCGAGCAGTCGTCAGGTGGGTGCGGACGGCGCGGAGGAACCGGAGTGTACGTGGGTACATGCCGATTCCGAGCACCGGCCGCGCCCGCCTTGAGGCTGCGCAGTAGTTTTGATAACTGCTCTAAAACCTGATTGCACGCGCTGGCCGTAGTGCGGCGCACGCCTGGCCTTCTACGACCAGGCCGCGATCCAGGTGGTGGAAGGGCTGCCTCCGGTGGTGGATACGCTTTGGCTGATCCATCGCGCCGAGTGGCCGTTGTCTGCGCGCGCGCAACAGGTGGTGGCCTGCATGCACGCAGTGTTCGTGCAGCAGGTGCCGGCCACGCAGCAGCGCAGTGCTGTGCAATCGCGCCGAAGCAGAAAGCGCTGAGCCAGTTGGGCCCGCTTGCGGCTACAGCAGCGACACGCAATGCAGCTGCGTCTCCAGATATTTGCGCAGGATGCGGTAGCAATCGCGGTCGAATGCACCGGGTGTCGCCTGCAAACGGCGTGCGCCCGCCAACGAAGTGGCGCTGCCCAAATAGTGCCAATCGCGCAGCACATGGAACTGGGTGAATTGCGCGCCTTGCTCCTTCAGCGCGATGGCGCCGGGAAATGGCCACGCCGCCTGTTCCAGATGCTGCAGCACGCTGCGTAGCCGTTCTTCGTGTGCGTCTAACGGCTCGGCACCATGGCAGGCGCCGCTGCAGCGTTTCAGCATGGCGCGGAAACAGGGCCGGCCTGCTTGCAGCCGCTCCAGTCCCAGCAAGCCGTAACAAAGATGATGCTGGTCGGCGAGGCGGCGCAACGTTTCCTTGGCCGCGCGCGGGCTGGAATACAGCCCATACAACCAGGGCGCTGCCGCCGGATCGATCTCGCCGGAATGTTCGATCGACACCTCGCCACGATACAGCCGGATCGAAAACTGGCGGGGGATCTGCCGCAGCTTCTGGTTGTACAGCGGGCGCAGGGTCTTGATCAGCTGCGACTCCAGTAGCTGTGCGCCGATATCACCGGCCATTTCGATCACCTGGATGCTGCGCGTCTGACGCAGCAGCGAGGCTTCGGCCGCGTTACGGAAATGGTCCATGACGCGGTTGCGCAGGTGGATGCTCTTGCCGATGTACAACGGCAACGTGCTGCTCTGTCCATTGAACAGATAGACCCCGGGCGTGGCCGGCAAGGTGTCCAGTTCTGCACGCAGATGCTCGGGGTAGGTGTAGTCCGGAGCGCCCCAGCTGCGCTTTGCCCGCTCAGCGCGCCCCACCATCGCCGGCCTCCTGTCTCGGTGGTAACGCGTTGCTTGGCGCGATGCCAGGCGCGCAGTGCCGCCGTTCAATCAATGTGGTGCGGCGAGTAGCCGTTGTGGTGCGTGTCATCGGCGGCGATGCTGCCAAGCACGCGTCTCAGCGGATGAGACGCGTGCGCTTGTCGCTCAGCAGGCTGTGGCCATGGCGCAGCGCTGCGCGCACCAGGCCGCGCGGCAGTGAACGGTTTAGCGTTTTGCCGCAGCACAACGACCGGCAGGCGGACGGAAATTGTGGCGATGCTGGCGGGCGCGCTATCGTCTCGCCCGCGACGGGCACAACCGATGCCGCACGCGGGCAGTCTTCACGGGGGAGTCGCTAACGCCATGGAGCATGCACGACGCTGTCGACCGCCCGCCGTTCGATGGCAAGACGCATCGCGCACGCCTGCCGTGTTCCCGGCAGTGGTCCACCCCAACTACGTCAGACGCGATGCCCGTTGATCCCAGTGGTGAGTCGTTTTCCTTCCTTGCCGGTGGTGGCGAAATGGGCGCGCGGATGCGTGCGCACGACTGGAGTGGCTCGGCGCTGGGGCTGCCGTCGCAGTGGCCGCAATCGCTGCGTTCGGCGCTGTCGATCTGCCTGAACTCGCCGGTGCTCGCCACGGTGTTGTGGGGCCCGGACCTGGTGATGCTCTACAACGACGCCTATATCCCGTCGATGGCCGATCGCCATCCGTGGGCGTTGGGCCAGCCGGTCTCCGAGGTCTGGGGCGCGTCCTGGGAACAGGTGGCGCCACCGTTCCGCCGGTGTCTGCAGACCGGCGAAGGTTTCGAGCAGCGGCATGTGGAACTGCCGATGGTGCGTCGCAGCGTGCCGGAGACGACCTATTGGAACTTCAGCGCCGCACCGATCCGCGGCGAAGACGGCAGCATCGTGGGCCTGTTCAACCAGGGCATCGAGATCACCGAGACGGTGCGCGCCGATCGCCTGCGCGCCGCCGAAGCCGAGCGGCAGCGCCGGCTGTTCGAACAGGCCCCCGGGTTCACCGCGATCTTGCACGGCCCGGAGCATGTGTTCGCCTTCGTCAATGCCGCTTATTTACGGCTGGTGGGCGGTCGCGACATGCTCGGCATGAGCGTGCGTGCCGGCCTGCCGGAGCTCGAAGGCCAGGGCTTCTACGAATTGCTCGACAGCGTCTACAGCACCGGCGAGCGCTTCGTGGCGTCGGCCGTGTCGATCCAGCTGCAGCGGACCGGTACCGGCGCCGAGCAGCGCTTTGTCGATTTTGTCTATGAGCCGGTCAAGGACGATGCCGGCCGCGTCACCGGCATCTTCGTGCAGGGGTTCGACACCACCGATGCGCAGCAGGCGCAGCAGGCCCTGCGCGAGAGCGAAAAACGCTACCGCATGCTGTTCGAAAACATCGACGCCGGGTTCTGCATTGCCGAGGTCAAGTTCGATGCGCAGGGTCAGGCAATCGACCATCGCATGCTCGCGGTCAATCCGGCCTTCGAGCGGCATACCGGCCTGACCGATGTGGTGGGCAAATGGTCGAGCCAGTTGCTGCCCGGCATCGAGCAGGAGTGGCACGAGGCGTATGGCCGCGTTGCCCGCAGCGGCGAGCCGCTGCGCTTCGAGCGCGAGGCCGCACGGCTGGGGCGCTGGTACGACGCGCACCTGTTTCCGGCCGGCACCCACGACAATCACGTGGCGATGCTGATCGTGGACATCACCCCGCGCCGGCGGGTGGAGCAGCAGTTGCGCGACTTGAACGAGACGCTGGAGCAGCGCGTTGTCGAAGCATTGGCCGAGCGGCGCCTGTTTGCCGACTTCGTCGATAGCACCGACGCGGCCGTGCTCGCTTGCGACATGGACTTCACCATCCTGGCCCTCAACACCGCCAGCGCCGAGGCTTTGCGGCTCGCCTATGGGGTATCTGCGCATGTGGGCGACAACCTGCTAGGTCTGCTGGACGGCTTGCCCGAACATCGCGCGCAGGTGGCGCGCCACTGGGGCCGCGCGCTAAGTGGCGACGAGTTCCTGGTGCTGGAGGAGTTCGGCGACCCGGCACGCGCGCTGCGGCATTACGAAGTGCGCTTCAGCCAGCTGCGCGATCGCCATGGCGGACGAGTGGGCGCCTTCCAGGTGGCGCAGGATGTCACCGACCGCGTGCAGACCGAAGCCAGTCTGGAGGTGGCACGCGAGGCGTTGCGGCAGAGCCAGAAGATGGAAGCGGTGGGGCAGCTCACCGGCGGGTTGGCGCACGACTTCAACAATCTGCTGACCGGCATTTCCGGCAGCCTGGAGTTGATGCAGACACGCATGGGCCAGGGCCGCTTCGACGATGTGGAGCGCTACATCGCGGTGGCGCAGAAGGCGGCCGGCCGCGCCGCAGCGTTGACCCATCGCCTGCTGGCGTTTTCGCGCCGGCAGACGCTCGCGCCCAAGCCGACCGATGTGAATGCATTGATTGCCGGCATGGAAGATTTGATCCGGCGCACGGTGGGGCCGTCGATCGAACTCACCACGGTGGCCGAGCAGGCGCTGTGGCCCGCGTTGGTGGACCCATCCCAGCTGGAAAATGCGCTGCTCAACCTGTGCCTCAACGCGCGCGACGCGATGCCGGACGGCGGCCGCATCACCATCGAAACCTCCAATAGCTGGTTGAACCATTCCGCCACGCAACAAAACGAAGTGCCCGACGGCGAGTACCTGTCGTTGTGCGTGAGCGACACCGGCACCGGCATGCCCGAAGACGTCATTGCGCGCGTGTTCGAGCCGTTCTTCACCACCAAACCAATCGGCGAGGGCACCGGCCTGGGGCTGTCGATGATTTACGGTTTTGCGCAGCAGTCCGGTGGCCAGGTGCGGGTGTCGTCGACCGTGGGCGAGGGCACCACCGTCTGCATCCACTTGCCGCGGCATCTGGGCGATGCCACCGGCGATGCGCAAGCGCGCACGCTGCCGGCGATGCCGCGTTCGCAACAGGGCGAGACCGTGCTGGTGGTGGACGACGAACCCAGCGTGCGCATGCTGGTGGCCGACATCCTGGAGGAACTGGGCTATACCGCGTTGCAGGCGGTGGACGGCGCATCCGGCTTGAGCGTGCTGCAGTCCGATGTGCGGATCGATTTGCTGATCACCGATGTTGGCTTGCCGGGTGGCATGAACGGGCGGCAGATGGCCGATGCGGCGCGGATCGCGCGGCCGCGCTTGAGCGTGTTGTTCATTACCGGCTATGCGGAAACTGCTGTGCTCGGCGACGGCCAACTTGCGCCGGGCATGGCCGTGCTGACCAAGCCGTTCGGTATCGATGCGATGGCGGCGCGCATTCGCGAGATGATTCGCTAGGTGTTCGCGGCAATGCTGTGCGGTGGCATCGCGTTGCCGCGCCTGCGCGAGATGCACAGACAGCAGGGCGCTCTCGGGCGCCCGGTCTCAGGTCAATGACATACACCGTGAGCGCTTCCGGAGAGCGCATGGCCCTCCGGAAGCGCCGCGCGGTCAGCGATTGCCGCCGCCGCTGGACTGGCCGCCCTTCTTGCCGGCTTCGCGTGCTTCTTCCGAGCTGAATTCGTGTGCGTTGCCGCTCTGATGGGCTGCCTTGCCGCCCTTGGAGGCGATTTCCCGCTGCCTGTCTTCATCCATCGAAGCAAAGCCGCGGTTACTGGTGCCGCCCTGGTTTTGGTTCTGATTTGCCATGGAGAGTTCTCTTGGTTCGTTGCTTGGGGAATGCACGCACGCGTTTGCGTGGTGCGGGGCAGAGCATCGCGCTGCCTGCATAAAACGCACGTCGGCGATGCGCCAATCGCACGTGAGCGGATAAGCGAACTTGACGATTTTTCTTCACTCCCAAGAAACGGCGATGGCGATGGCTAGCGCGTAGGCATGTGGACGGATGCATCCGCGTTCGGTCGCGCATGCCCAGACGCATAGGCAGTTGCACGGCCGGCTATGCTGCACGCCCGGCACGAAATGGATGAGCATGCAGATGCGAGGTCACGCAGCGGCGATGGTGTTGGCAACGGCGATGGCAACCGGCCCCTGTGCCGGAGCGGCGCTGCCGCCCGAGCTGAGCGCGCACCTGCCTGCCGGGTACACGCTCATCCAGGCGGTTGATGCGGATGTGAACGGCGATGGCCGACCCGATTACCTGGTGGCGTTGCGGCGCGCCGACGAAGCAGCGCAGATCGCCGCCGGCAAGGATGCACCGCAGCGGCTGTTGCTGGTCCTGATGCATACGGCCGATGGCCGCTTTGTCGAAGCCGCGCGCAACGCGCAGGTGATCTTCAAGGCCGATGACGGTGGGCAGTGCGATCCGTTCGACGACGACGGCCAGGGGTTGGTGGCCAAGGGCGCCTATTTCACCGTGCAGAACGGCGTTGCATGCGGCCAGCACTGGACCGACTACATCACCTTCCGCTACGACCGCACGCAGCGTGCAGTGCTGTTCCATGTGCGCATCATCGAAGACTGGGTGACCAACCCGGACGCAGAGCGCGATGGCGAGGCGCTGCGCCTGAGCCGGCACGAGGTGATCAAGGCCGACCCGCGCAAGCCGGTGACGCTGTCTGCCTACAGCCCCATCGGTGGCTAGCGTCGCGCTAACGTGATGGCGTGATCCGCAGGCGAGTGCCGGGCTTGGCATCGGCGTGTGCGACGCGTTTGCTGCGTTATCTGCGCAGCGCCGGTGTGTGGCCAGCGCCTGCGCCGTGCGGCGAGCTCGCAGCGTGGTCGCGCGGCTCAGCCAGCCGGTTGCCGCGGCTCTGCGCCACGCCGGTAGACAAACAAGCGCGGCGCCTTGGCGACGTGCACCGAGGCCTGGCGTTCGCCGGCAATCAATGAAAAACCGATGTCGGCCAGCATGCGCGACAAGGTGTTCGCATTGCCGCGGCCCGGGTCGCTGATCACGATCTCGCAGGCCGGTTTGGCCAGGTCGGGAATCAGCTTGGCCAGCAAGGTGGCGTGGCGGGTTTCGTAGAGCACGTCGCTGGCGATGATCATGTCGAACTGGCCCATGTCCGCCGCGCCCGCGTCCCAGTCCAGGCGCCGGTACGGCACCGATTCCAGCGCATTGAGCGCAGCGTTGTAGGCCAGGAAGACTTCGGCCAGGGGGTGATGGTCGCTGGCCACGATGTCGGCGCCGCGGCGGCGCAACACCAGGCTAGCCAGCCCCAGGCCACAACCGAGTTCGAGAATGCGTTTGCCGGCCACCGGCCGGGTGGCCATCGCTTCGGCCAACAGCTGGCCGGCGGGCCAGACCTGGCCGAACAGGCTCCACTGCGCCGAGGAAATCCCCGCATCTGCGGCGGTCTGGTCGGGGTCTGCGTATTGCTGCTTGTCCGCCAACGCACGGATGCTGAAGGTGTGCTGCCCGAAGGTCAGCGCATGGATCTGGGTCTGATAGCCCGGCATGGTCGCGTCGCGTGATCGCCAGGCACGCAGGCCGGCGGAGAGAGAAGAGCGCGCAACGGCGCCAGAACGGCCGGACGAGACGCAGGAGCTGCGTGGTGCACGCGCATGCTACGGCAAACCCGACCGTGGCGCGTTAGCGCGCGCGGTGCGTGCGGGCAATGGCGCACAGCCCGGCGCTTGCGTGCAAGCTGGTGGCTGCCGTTGTGGTCGCGGCATTGAAGGCGTGGAGACGAGGATGAAGCACTGGGTGTTTCTGGCGATGGCAATCGTTGCGAAGGTGATGGCGACGGCGGCGCTCACATCCAGCGAAGGCTTCGCCCGGCGATGGCCGTCGCCGCTGACCGTGCTCGGCTATGCCGTGGCGTTCTATTGCCTGGCGGCGACGTTGCGGGTGATCCCGGTCGGCATCGCGTACGCGCTCTGTTCCGGAGCCGGCATCGTGCTGATCTCGCTGGTGGCCTGGCTGGTGCATGGCCAGCGGCTGGATCTGCCGGCCATGCTGGGCAGGGCGCTGATCGTGGCCGGTGCGGTGGTGATCAATGTGTTCTCGAAGATGGCGCCGCAGTAACGGCGCACGGCGGGGACACGCGTCGCCGCGCGCCGGGCAAGACCGGCAGTTTTTCCGCATCGCGGCAGTCCACACACTCCGCAGCGAGGGTGCCGGGCAGTCACCCGGGCGCAGCTGCGTTCGGCCGCAATCAAAGGTTGCATCGCGGTCATTTGCCGGTCTGGAAAGGCTCACGGATGTGATGGGGGCCTCACCGGGCTCGTCTAAACTAGCGCCACGGGAATGGCCCCGCGGAGAGCACGCACTTGAACGATCCCGGTTACGGAGAGCCACGGGCGCCATTGATTGGCGAATCGCAGACGCTTCCGGTCAGCAAGCATCGCTCGGACATCTTCTTTGCTGCGGTGGAAACCACGCGCATGCCGATGACGGTGACCGACCCCTACCTGCCGGATAACCCGATCGTGTTCGCCAACCGGGCCTTCCTGGAAATGACCGGATACGCTGCCGACGAAATCATTGGCAACAACTGCCGCTTCCTGCAGGGCCCGGAGACCGATCGCCAGGCCGTGGCCGATGTGCGTGACGCCATCGATAACCGCCGCGAATTCGCCACTGAAGTGCTGAATTACCGCAAGGACGGCTCGACATTCTGGAATGCGCTGTTCGTTTCTCCGGTCTTCGATGACACCGGCAAGCTGGTGTACTTCTTTGGCTCGCAGCTGGACGTCAGCCGCCGCCGTGATGCCGAAGATGCCCTGCGCCAGGCGCAGAAGATGGAAGCGCTGGGCCAGCTCACCGGCGGCATTGCACACGACTTCAATAACCTGCTGCAAGTGATGTCCGGGCATCTGGAATTCATCCAGATGATGGTCAGCAACGGCAACGGCAGCCCCGATCGCATCGCGGTCAGCGCGGAGCACGCCGCCGCGGCGGCGGCCAAGGCCGCGACCTTGACCCAACAGTTGCTGGCGTTTTCGCGTAAACAGAAATTGCGTGGCCGGGTGGTCAATCTCAACGGCCTGGTGTCGGGCATGAACAATATGGCCGAGCGCGCGCTGGGAGGCGGCATCAGCTTGCGTCAGGCGCTGGAAGAACGGCTGTGGAATTGCCAGATCGACACGACGCAGGCGGAAGTGGCGCTGTTGAACGTGCTGATCAACGCACGCGACGCCATGGCCAATGCCGAGCGCAAGGAAGTGATGGTGCAGACGCAGAACGTGGAGATCACCAGCCACGATCTGTCGATGTATCACCAGCTCGCGCCGGGCCGCTACGTGAGCATTGCGGTGACCGACAGCGGCTCGGGCATGCCGCCGGAAGTGGTGAGCCGGGTCATGGAACCGTTCTTCACCACCAAGGAAGAGGGGCAGGGCACCGGCCTGGGCTTGTCGATGGTGTATGGCTTCGTCAAGCAGTCCGGCGGCACCGTGCGCATCTACAGCGAAGTGGGCGAAGGCACCACGGTGCGGCTGTATTTCCCCGCCTCCAGCGATTACGAAAACGCGCTGCCGTCCACCAAGAACCGCGCCTTGGACAAGGGCGGCAACGAAACCATCCTGATCGTGGAAGACAAGGATGACGTGGCCGTGGTGGCCAAGATGTTCCTGGAAGGTGCCGGTTATCGCGCGCTGTCCGCGTCGAGCGGGCGCGAAGCGATCGAGGTGCTGGAGCAGCATCCGGAAGTGGACGCCTTGTTCACCGACCTGATCATGCCGGGCGGCATGAATGGCGTGGTGCTGGCACGCGAAGCACGGCGGATGCTGCCCAAGATCAAGGTATTGCTGACCACCGGCTATGCCGATGCCAGCATCCAGCGCACCGATGTGGGCGGCGCGGAGTTCGACGTGGTCAACAAGCCGTACACGCAGAAGGAATTGCTCAAGCGCATTCGCATGTTGCTGGATGGTCCCACCGGCGTTGGTTGAGTACGTGCAGGTGCCGGCGCGGCCTGGAGTACCTGGCAGTGGCCCATCCGTGAACGGGTGGCCAGGCACACGCGCACTTTCAACACGGCATGACATCCGGCGGGGCATGCTCAGGCGTCATTGCCGAGGTGTCCCATGCACAAATTCATTTGGGTGGTCATTGCGCTGCTGAGTCTGGTTGGCTGCGCCACCGGGCGCCTGTCTGACGAAGAGCGCCTGCAGCTGTACCGCGCCAACGCCGGTGCGCCGGTTCGCGATTTCCGCTATGGCAACAGTCTGGCCGGCTGGACCGCATTGGGCGGCAGCGCGTTGGCGGTGTGGACGCGCCCCAATCAGGCGTATTTGCTGGAACTACGCGCGAGCTGCAACGAGCTGGGGTATGCGCCGGCCATTGCGATCACGCAGCGCTTTGGTCAGGTGAGTGCGCGCTTCGACAATGTGATTGCGCTCGGTGGCCCGGGGATGATCCGTATTCCGTGCCGCATCGAGACGATTCGCCCGCTCGACGTCAAGGCGATCCGTGCCTCGGAGAAACAACTACGCGAGGCCAGGATGCAGGAGCGCACGGAGGCGGAAGCCGAACAGACTCCGCAGGAGTGAGCGTGGGCGCCTACTCCGGCGAGTCATGATGTCGGCCCGCTGGTCGGCGGCAGTGGCGATGCACCACAGCGCCTCAGCGCGAACATGTGGGCACTACCGGGTCGGACGCACGCTGCAGCCACATCAGCGCATTGCCGTGCTCACTCTTCACCCAGCGGATCGACATACCCTTCCGGCTTGTCGGCGTTGCGTTCGAACAGGAACTTCTGCAGTTCCGCCTCGAGGAAGGCGCGGTGCTTGGGGTCACGCGGCGAGAGCCGGTTTTCGTTGATCAGCATGGTCTGGTGCGCAAGCCAGGCCTGCCAGCCGGCCTTGCCAATCTGCGCGAAGATGCGTTGGCCGAGCTCGCCCGGATACGGCGCAAAATCCAGGCCTTCGGTGTCGCATTGCTGGTACTGGCAGAACACGGTGCGGGACATGCAAAGTTCCTTGTATGGGGCGCGCGTGGTGGGGGCGATGCAGGTGTGCAGGGCTCAACCAGCACACGGTGCGCTGGAGTGCCAGTGTAAGCCCGTGTTCTGTCAAAGCCGAGCCGCGGTTGCCTGCGCACGTGTTCTCGTGCGGCGCGCGTTTACAACGCGTCGAGCAATTTACGGATCGGCGCCGGCAGACCCAGCGTTGCAAGGTCTGCGTGTGCCACCCAGCGCAGGTCGTCGTTGTCGCGCAGCACCTGGCGCAGCGCGACCTTGCGCAGACGCAGTGGCTGCAAATGCAGGCGGTAGTGGCTGAAGGTGTGCACGATCATCGGCATTTCGTCGGCACGGTCGTAATCGCCATCGATATGCGCGGCGAACCACTCACGCAGGTCGCTGTCGGTTTCGGCTTGTGGCAGCGTCCACAGCGATGCCCAGATGCCGGTGGGTGGGCGGCGTTGCAGCAGGATCTCGTTGTGCGCGTTTTCCAGCAGCAGCGCGGTGGCCTCGCGCTCGGGCAATTGCTTGCCGGGCTTGGGCGTGGGCAGTGCCTCGACCAGGCCTTCGCGGCGCGCCACGCAGTCGTCCTGCAGCGGGCACACCATGCACGCTGGTCTGGCGCGCGTGCACAGCGTGGCGCCGAAATCCATCTGCGCCTGCGTGTAGTCGGCCAGGCGGCCGGCCGGCACGTGTGCGACATGGTTCGCCCCCAGCTGCCATAGCTGTTTTTCCACGACCGGCACGCCGGGATAGCCGGCAATGCCGTGGATGCGCGTGAGTACGCGTTTGACGTTGCCATCCATGATTGGAAAGCGGTCGTTCCAGGCCTGGCTGAGGATCGCGCCGGCGGTGCTGCGGCCGATGCCGGGCAGCGCCAGCAGCGCATCGAAATCGCGCGGCAACTCGCCTGCATGCAAGGCCACGCACTGCTTGGCGGCCGCATGCAGGTTGCGAGCACGCGCGTAGTAACCCAGCCCGGCCCAGTGCGCCATCACCGTGTCGTTGTCGGCGGCGGCCAGATCGGCCAGGGTCGGGAAGCTGGCGACGAACTTCTGGAAGTACGGGATCACCACCGCGACCTGGGTCTGCTGCAACATGATTTCCGACAACCACACCCGGTAGGGCGCGCGCGGATGCTGCCAGGGCAGGTCGTGCCGGCCGTGACCGTCGAACCAGTGCAGCAGACGGTCGACGAACGCATCGGTGGTGAGCGTGGCGGGTGCGGGCATGGGGTCTGCTGGCGTGGGAAGGCGAAGGGTCAAGGCGGTTGGTGTGAAGAAAAAGCGGGGTGGTGACTTCATCCCGCATGCCGCTGCGCGCTTCGTGCGAGCTGATACGCAATGCCACCATCGTGCAGTGTAGGCGTCGGTGGCTTGACCTCGGCACTCAGCAGCGCACCAAGGTGCGTGTTTGCTGCGTGGATAGGCATCGCGCCTTATGGCTAGCTGCACATCCGGCCGCCCTTGATGGCACTGCCACGCCGGTACTTTGTCGATCAGGCGCTGCAGGGTCGATCACGCGCTGCAGATGGCAAACCTGCGCTGCGCCAGAGGCGCATGCCTCAGCGCCTCCCGCTGCAACGGCTGAAGGTGGCCGCTGCAGCGCAATCCCGCAGCTGCCTGGCCAGTGCAGACGCAGCGCGGTGAATGCATCCGCGCAGCCATCTGGACCCCAGCGCCAGTGCTGCATGCATGCAGCACTGCAGCAGGCGTGGAATCAGCTGCCCAGCGCTTCTGGAAGCAGCGCATCGACAAACGCTTCCGGGTCGAATACGCGCAGGTCTTCCGGGCGCTCGCCGATACCGGCAAAACGGATCGGAATGCCGAACTCGCGGGCCAGCGCGAACACCACGCCGCCCTTGGCGGTGCCATCGAGCTTGGTCACCACCAGGCCGGTGACGCCGACGGCGGCGTGGAACTGGCGCAACTGCGAGATGGCGTTCTGGCCGGTGGTGCCGTCGATGACCATCAGCACTTCGTGGGGCGCGGCGGCATCGATCTTGCCGAGCACACGGCGGATCTTGCCCAGTTCGTTCATCAGCCCGGTCTGCGTGTGCAGGCGGCCAGCGGTATCGGCGATCAGCACCTCGGTGCCACGGGCCTTGGCGGCCTGCAGCGCGTCGAACGCCACCGAAGCGGCATCGGCGTTCTGTCCCTGCGCAATCACCGCTACGCCGTTGCGATCGCCCCAGGCCTGCAGCTGGGCCACCGCGGCGGCACGGAAGGTGTCGCCGGCGGCCAGCATCAGGCTGTGGCCGTCGTCCTTGAAGCGCTTGGCGAGCTTGCCGATGGTGGTGGTCTTGCCGACGCCGTTGACGCCGACGGTCAGCACCACGAACGGCTTGACCAAGCGGTCGATCACCAGCGGCTTGGAGACCGGCTGCAGCAGTGCGATGAGGTCGGCGCGCAAGGCCTTGAACATGGCCTGGGCATCGACGAACTCGCGCGACTTCATGCGCTTGCGCAGGCCTTCGACCAGCGCGGTGGTGGCGCCGATGCCGACGTCGGCGGTGATCAGCGCGGTCTCGATCTCGTCGAGCAGGTCGTCGTCGAGCTTGGGGTTACGGGAGAACAGGCCGCCAAAGCTGCGCGCAAAGGTGCTGTTGCGCAGGCGCTCGCGCCAGCCCGGCTTGCCGGCCGGCGCGGCAGGCAGGCTGTCGCGGGTGTCGATGCCGCTGTCCTGCACGAGGTGCGTGGGCGCAGCCACCGGTGTGGTGACCACGGGCGCTGCCGGAGCTGGCGCGTATGCGGCGGGCGGTGTCGCTGCGGGCACCGCAGGCGCGGCCGGTGCAGGCACCACGGGCGGTACCGCCACCTGCGGCGTGGCTACTTGCGCGGCTGGCGTGACTGCCGGGGTCGGCGCTTGCAGCGGTGCAGCAGGTGCGGCCTGTGGCAGGGGCTGTGGCGTAGGCACCACAACGACGGGCGTGGCGGTGGCAGGCGCGCTCGGCGCAACCGGATCCGGCAATGCCTGCAGCGCCGAGGGCGCAGCGGCTGGCGCCGGCGTGGGGGCGCTGGGCACCGCGGCAATGCTCTGCGCCTGCCCGGTGCGTGCGGCGATGTCCTGCGCCAGTTGTTCAGCGGGTGCGGCCGGCGCTGTTGGCGTTGGCGTTTCTGCAGCCGGCGTGCTGGGCGCTGCAACCGGCGCGACCGGTGTGGTCGGCGCGCTGGCAGGCGGTGTCCGGGCGGGCGCGGGCGGAGCGGCTGGCGTGGCAGCCGATGGCGCCGTGGGGAATGCGGCTGCCAGTTCTTCCAGGCTGTAGCGCGAGGTCCGCGAGCTGTCGGGCGTGGTTGGCTTGTTGCGACGGAAGAAGCTGGCCATTGGCAACGCAGTAGGGGAAACGCGGAATTCTACCATCCGGGCCCGGTTCGGCCCTTGACGCGTCCTTCAGCGCAGCCAGCGCCACGGGCTTCGCGGGCCAGCTGCAATCCTGCCGAATTCTGCATCTGCGGCGCACGCGGTCAAGGCGTATTGCCGCGGTCTTAGAGCTGGCCTTTCAGCGCCCGGTAGTCGCGCGGGGTCATGCCCACCGTGGCCTTGAATTGCCGCGCGAATGCGCTCTGGTCGGCAAAGCCGCAGCGCTGGCCGATGCTGGCAATGCTGTCGTCGCCGTACAGCAGGCGCATCGCCGATTCGATGCGCAACTTGGTCAGCAGTTGCTGCGGCGTCACCTGGAACACGCGGCGGAAATGCCGTTCCAGCTGCGCCACCGACAACCCGGCCAGGTCGGCCAGCGCCTGCACGCGCAGGTTGTCGCCGAAGTTGGCCTGCATGTGGTCCATCACCTGGCTCAGGCGCTCGTACGCCGAGTGACGGCTGTCCGGCTGACCAAGATCGCGCGAAATGCCGACCACGCCAATCACCTCGTCGCCTTCGCACAGCGGGCGCTTGAAGGTGAGGCACCAACCCGGCAGGCGATTGGGATACAGGTGCACTTCCAGCTGGTTGTCGATGAGCTCGCCACACAGCACGCGGCGGTCCTGCATCATGTAGCTGCCACCCAGCGGCAGCGGGAAGACCTCCAGCGGCGAGCGGCCGATGATCTCGCTGCGCAGCTTGCGCCCGAGCCGGCGCACCAGGGTGAGGTTGCAATGGGTGTAGCGGCCTTCGCCATCCTTGATGAAGAACACCACATCCGGCAGCGCGTCGAACAACGTCTGCATTTCCAGCGCGGGCAGGTTGAGGTCCATCGGAGTCATCGTGGCGGTCGCATTTGTCGGTCGCGCGAAAGGCGCGGCCCGACCCCGATCCTAGCGCAAACGCGCGGCTGTGAATCAGGTTGGCGATTGTGCGGATTTCCGCATTTGCGCCTCGCATTGCGCGCTAGTCGCCCGCGCGCCCTGGATGGGAGCATGGCGGCATGCACACCATCGACGTCATCGACTCACATACCGCAGGCGAACCGACCCGCGTGGTCCTGGCCGGCTTCCCCGACCTGGGCGATGGCGACCTGGCGCAGTGCCGCGAGCGCTTCCGCAGCGACTTCGACCACTGGCGCAGTGCCATTGCCTGCGAGCCGCGCGGCTCGGACACCATGGTCGGCGCCTTGTTGCTGCCGCCGCGCGACCCGAACGCCTGCACCGGGGTGATCTTCTTCAACAACGTCGGCTACCTGGGCATGTGCGGGCACGGCACCATCGGCGTGGTGCGCACGCTGGCCGAACTGGGCCGCATCGCGCCGGGGCAGCACCGCATCGAGACGCCGGTAGGCACGGTGGGCGTGGCGCTGGCCGACGACGGCACGGTGTCGATCGACAACGTCGAAAGCTACCGCCACGCCGCCGGCGTGGAAGTGGACGTGCCCGGGCATGGCCGCGTGCGCGGCGACGTGGCCTGGGGCGGCAATTGGTTCTTCATCACCGAGCAGGCGCCGTGCGCGTTGGGCCTGGCCCAGCAGCGCGAACTCACTGCCTACACCGAAGCGATCCGCCTGGCCCTGGAAGCGGCCGGCATCACCGGCGAGGCGGGTGGGGAGATCGACCATATCGAGATCAGCGGCGTGGCCCCGGACGGCAGCGGCGCGGCACGCAACTTCGTGCTGTGCCCCGGCCTGGCCTACGACCGCTCGCCGTGCGGCACCGGCACCAGTGCGAAGCTGGCCTGCCTGGCCGCCGACGGCAAGCTGGCCGAAGGCGAGCGCTGGCTGCAGCAAGGCATCCTGGGCAGTGCGTTCGAAGGCAGCTACCGGCACAGCGGGCGTGGCATTGCACCGCGCATCAGCGGGCATGCGTTCATCACCGCGCGGTCGCAACTGCTGATCGACCCGGCCGACCCGTTCGCCTGGGGCATCGTGGCCTGATGCAGCCGCCACCGCGCGCGCAGGGCGGTACCGGCGCAGCGCCTGCTGCGGCGACTGCCGTGCCCGAAGCCGCGCAGCCGTTACATAGCGACACGCACGCCACCGCCGCTTCAACGCGCCGCAGCTACGACCTGATCGTGGTCGGCGCCGGCATCGTTGGCGCGGCCTGCGCGGAGGCCGCCGCCGCCGAGGGCTTGCGCGTGGCGATCGTGGAACCGGGGCCGATCGGCGGTGGCTCCACCGCCGCGGCGATGGGGCACCTGGTGGCGATGGACGACGACCCCGCCGAGCTGGCCTTGTCGGCCTATTCGCTGCGTCTTTGGGAGCGGTTTGCCGAGTTGAGCGAGGCCGAATTCAGCCGGTGCGGCACGCTGTGGGTGGCCCGCGATGCGCGCGAACTGGCGGCAGTGCCGGCCAAGATTGCGCGGCTGGCCGCCGCCGACCTGCGTGCCGAAGCGATCGATGCCACGCAGCTCTATGCGCTGGAGCCACAACTGGTGCCCGGCCTGGCCGGTGGCATGCGCGTGCCTGACGAGGCAGTGGTGTATCCGCCGCGGGTGGCGCGGCATCTGGTGAGCCTGGCTTGCACGGCAGGCGCGCATTTGTTTGCCGGCCGCAAGGTCGAGCAGCTGCAGGCGGGCGGCGTGCGTCTGGACGATGCGCAGGTGCTGGCCGGCCCGGTGCTGGTCGCCAGCGGCGTCGCCTTGCCCGCCTTGTTGCCCGAACTGGCGCTGCGCCCGCGCAAGGGCCATCTGGTGATCACCGACCGCCATCCGGGCTTGATCCGGCATCAGTTGCTGGAGCTGGGCTATGCGGATTCCGCACATGGCGCCGACGACAGCAGTGTGGCCTTCAATGTGCAACCGCGGCCGACCGGGCAGATCCTGATCGGCTCCTCGCGCCAATACGGCGAGGACGACCGCACGCTGTCGATGCCGATCCTGCAGCAGATGCTGCAACGCGCCTTCGCGTATCTGCCGGTATTGCGCGAGCTGCAGGCGATCCGGGTGTGGACCGGCTTGCGCCCGGCCACCCCGGATGGCCGGCCGTATCTGGGGCCGGTGCCGGGCCGGCGCGATGTGTGGGTAGCGGCCGGCCACGAGGGCTTGGGGGTCACCACGGCGCTGGGGAGCGCACGGGTGATCGTGGACAGCCTGCTCGGGCGCACACCGGCGATCGACCCGGCGCCCTATGCGCCCGCGCGCGCGGTACAGGGCGTGGCGGCATGAGCGGCACGGTGCGCCTGCATGTGGATGCGCAGCCGGTGGAGGTGCCGCTGGGCGCCAGTGTTGCGGCCGCCGTGGCGCAGGCAACGTTGCAGTTTCGCCAGTCGGCGAGCGGTCAGCCGCGCGCACCGTTGTGCGGCATGGGCGTGTGCTTCGAGTGCCGGGTGCGCATCGACGGCATTGGCCAGCAACGTGCGTGCATGGTGGACGCGCGCGATGGCATGCAGGTGCGCACTGATGGCTGAGCGCGTGCGCCATTTCGATGTATTGGTGATCGGCGCCGGCCCGGCCGGGCTGGCGGCGGCACGGGCGGCCGCCAGCCACGGCGTGCAGGTGGGCGTGGTGGATGCGCAGCCGCGCGCAGGCGGGCAGGTGTGGCGCAGCGACGTGCAGCACGGTGCGCCGGCCGATGCACGCACGCTGCTGGCGCAGGTGGCCGGCGATGCCGCGATCACGCTGGTCACCGGGCTGCAGATCGTGCTGGCGCAACCGGGCTGGCTGTTGGCCGATGGCGCGCAGGGCAGCGTGCAACTGCATTACGCCGCGCTGGTGCTGGCCACCGGCGCGCGGGAACTGATGCTGCCGTTCCCCGGCTGGACGCTGCCCGGCGTGACCGGCGCCGGTGCCGCGCAAGCGCTGACCAAGCAAGGCTGGCCGGTGCGCGGCAAGCGTGTGCTGGTGGCCGGCAGCGGGCCGTTGTTGCTGGCCAGCGCGGCCACCTTGCAGCGGCACGGCGCGCAGGTGCTGGGCATTCACGAACAAGCCAGCGCGGCGGCGCTGCGCGGCTTCGCGCTGCAGTTGTGGCACTGGCCGGGCAAGGCCGCGCAGGCGGTGGCACTGCGTCTGCAGTTGCATGCGGTGGCGTACCGCAGCGGCAGCGTGGTGGTTGCGGCACATGGCGATAGCCAACTGCGCGAAGTCGAGATCGACGGCCTTGCCGGGCGCAGCCGCATGGCCTGCGATCAGCTCGCAGTGGGGTACGGGCTGGTGCCCAATGTCGAACTGGCGCAGTTGCTGGGCTGCCAGCTGGAGCCGTGCGGTGCGCACCAGCAGGTGCAGGTGGACGCGTTGCTGCGCACCAGCGTGGCGCAGGTGTTTGCCGCTGGCGAAGCCTGCGGGATCGGCGGGCGTGAGTGCGCGTTGATCGAAGGTGCGATGGCCGGGCACATGGCCGCCGACGTGCCGGACGCAGCGCAGCACCTGCAACCGCAACGGCTCAAGGCGCGTGCCTTCGCCGCCCTGTTGCAGCAGCACTTCGCGCTTGATCCGCGCATTCGCCGCCTGGCCCAACCGGACACGCTGGTGTGCCGCTGCGAAGACGTGCCGCTGGGCGCGCTGGACCCGTTCAACGATGCACGCGATGCGAAGTTGGCCTCGCGCTGCGGCATGGGCGCCTGCCAGGGCCGCATCTGCGGCAGCGCGCTGGCCGAACTGGGCCGCTGCCTGCCCGCACTTTCCACCGACGCCGGCCGCCGGCCGCCGTTGTTCCCGGTCCGCCTCGCGGCGCTGGCCGACTCCTTCACTTCCGACTCGCAAGGGAATCATCCATGAGCATTGCTGCGTTCTGGCACGGCGTGTTGCCGGCCATCACCACCCCGTTCACCGCCAACGGCGACATCGACCACGACTTCCTGGGCAAGCACGCCAATCAACTGGTGGACGCCGGCTGCACCGCGATCGTGCCGCTGGGCTCGCTGGGCGAAGCCGCCACCTTGAGCGTGGACGACAAGCTCGCCATCCTCAAGACGCTGGTGACGGCCTTGAACGGCCGCGTGCCGGTGGTGCCGGGCATCGCCAGCCTGGCCACGGGCGAGGCGGTGGCGCTGGCAAAGGCGGCAAAGGAACTGGGCTGCGGCGGGCTGATGGTGTTGCCGCCGTACGTGTATTCCACCGACTGGCGCGAGATGGGCGCGCATGTGCGTGCGGTGATCGCGGCCACCGATCTGCCGGTGATCCTCTACAACAACCCGGTGGCCTACAAGACCGATTTCGGCCCGGCACAGATCGCCGAGCTGGCGGCCGAATTCCCCAATCTGCAGGCAGTAAAGGAATCTTCCGGCGATGTGCGCCGCTTCGCCGCGCTGCAGGAATTGCTGGGCGATCGCCTGGCGCTGCTGGTCGGCATGGACGATGCCATCGTCGAAGGCCTGAGCATGGGCGCCAAGGGCTGGATCGCCGGCCTGGTCAATGCTTATCCGAAGGAGTCGGTACGCCTGTTCGAGCTGGCGCGCGACGGCGGCTACCCCGCAGCCAAGGAGCTGTACGACTGGTTCCTGCCGCTGCTGCGCCTGGACACGGTGCCCAAGTTCGTGCAGCTGATCAAACTGGTGCAGGAAAAGGTGGGCCTGGGCAGCGAACGTGTCCGTGCGCCACGCCTGGTGGTGGACGGTGCCGAGCGCGAGGCAGCGCTGAAGGTGATCGACCACGCCATCGCCACCGCGCCCAGCCTGCACTGAGCACGCGCCGCTGCCGTCGCGCGGCCCTGTTTGACGCAGCCGCCGTGCGTGCTGCGTTGCATGAGCCGGTAACGGTAGTGGTCCATGGATCAAACGGGTGGCACGTCGCAGGCGCGTTACCCTCATCCGCTGTTCGATCGCCCGTGCTGCGTGCGGGCGATTCCACGCAACCGAAGGTGCTGCGATGACCCAGACTCTCCAACCCGTGCTGCTGGCCGGCCAATGGCAAGCCAGCCGCGATGCCGCCGGCAGTTTTCGCGCTGCCGACCCCACCACCGGCGAGGCGATCGGGCCGCAGTTCCCGGTCAGCGGTGCCGACGATATCGACACCGCCGTTGCCGCGGCGCACGCGGTGGCTGCCGAACTTGCCGCCGCACCGGCCGAACGGATCGCTGCGTTTCTGGACGCCTACGCGGATGCGCTGGACGCCGATGCCGACACGCTGGTGGCGCTGGCCCATGCCGAAACCGCCCTGCCGGCGCCCACGCGTTTGCGCGGCAACGAACTGCCGCGTACCAGCGGGCAGCTACGCCAGGCCGCCCAGGCGGTGCGCAGCTATAGCTGGACGCACCCCATCATCGATACCGCTGCCGATCTGCGCTCGCATCTGGCGCCGCTGGGCAAGCCGGTGCTGGTGTTCGGGCCGAATAACTTTCCGTTTGCGTTCAACGCGATTGCTGGCAGCGACTTCGCCTCGGCGATTGCAGCGCGCAACCCGGTGATCGCCAAGGCGCATCCGCTGCATCCGGCCACCAGCCAGCGCATGGCCGAGTTGGCGCATCAGGCGCTGTTGACTGCCGGGCTGCCGGCCGCGGCGGTGCAGTTGCTGTATCACTTCGACAACGCGCTTGGCCTACGCCTGGCCGGCGATGCACGGCTGGGTGCGATTGGTTTCACCGGCAGCCGTGCCGGTGGCCTGGCGCTGAAGGCCGCCGCCGATGCCGCCGGTGTGCCGTTCTACGCCGAGTTGTCCAGCGTCAACCCGGTGTTCCTGCTGCCCGGCGCGGTGGCCGAACGCGGCGCCGCACTGGCACAGGAATTCTTCGCCTCGTGCACGCTGGGCAGCGGCCAGTTCTGCACCAATCCCGGCGTGCTGGTGGTGCCACACGGCGAGGCGGGCGATGCACTGGTGGCCGCGGCCACCGCGCACTTTGCCGGCGCCGCACCGATGGTGCTGTTTTCGCAAGGCGGCGTGGATGGCGTGCATCGCGGCGTGGAGACCTTGCGCGCGGCCGGTGCCCAGGTGCTGGCCGGGGCAGCGGCGGGCGAGGGCGGCTACCGCTATGCGCCAACCCTGCTCAGCGTGGAAGCAGACGCCTTCATCGCCGCGCCGCACGCGCTGCAGACCGAAGCCTTTGGCCCGGTGAGCCTGCTGGTGCGCACCCGCGACAGCGCCCAGATGGCGCAGGTGGCCGCCGCATTCGAAGGCAACCTCACCGGCACGCTGTACCGCGCCAGCGATGGCAGTGACGATGCCGCCTGGCAACAGATCGCGCCGGTGCTGCGCGCACGCGTGGGCCGGTTGATCAACAGCAAGATGCCGACCGGCGTGGCGGTGAGTGCCGCGCAGAATCATGGTGGGCCGTTCCCCAGCACCGGGCATCCGGGCTTCACCGCGGTGGGCATGCCGGGTGCAATCCGCCGGTTTGCCGCCTTGCACAGCTATGACGCCGTGCCGGATGCGCTGCTGCCGGTGGAGCTGCGCCAGCGCAGCCCGGGCGGTGTGGCGCGCCTGGTGGATGGGCAGTGGAGCAGCGCCGACCTCGGGGCGCATGCATGAGCAAGCAGATCGGCGGGATGTCGCTGGACCAGGCCCGTGCGCAGCTGGCGCCGTGGACGCAGCGGGCAGCGCCGATCGGCGCAGACGAATACCAGCAGCGTATCGAGCGCGCACGCGTGCTGATGCGCGCGCAGGGCGTGGATGCCTTGCTGATCGGCGCGGGCACCTCGTTGCGCTATTTCAGCGGCGTGCCGTGGGGCGCCAGCGAGCGGCTGGTGGCGCTGTTGCTCACCAGCGATGGCGACCCGGTGCTGATCTGCCCGGCCTTTGAAGAAGGCTCGCTGGACGCGGTGCTGCAACTCCCGGTGCGCAAGCGCCTGTGGGAAGAGCACGAAGACCCGTATGCGCTGGTGGTGCAGGCCATGGATGAGCAGCATGCGCATGCCTTGGCGCTGGACCCGGGCATCGCCTTCGCGGTGCACACCGGTTTGCGCGCGCACCTGGGCACCGCGATCCGCGATGCCGGCGCCATCATCGATGGCTGCCGCATGTGTAAATCGCCGGCGGAGCTGGCGTTGATGCAGCAGGCCTGCGACATGACGCTACTGGTGCAGCGGCTGGCCGCCGGAATTGCGCACGAAGGCATCGGCACCGACCAACTGGTGCGCTTCATCGACGAAGCGCACCGCGCGCTGGGTGCCGACAACGGCTCCACTTTTTGCATCGTGCAGTTCGGGCATGCCACCGCGTTTCCGCATGGCATCCCCGGCGTGCAGCATCTGCGGGCCGGCGAGCTGGTGTTGATCGATACCGGCTGCACCGTGCAGGGCTACCACTCCGACATTACCCGCACCTGGATCTACGGCACGCCCAGCGACGCGCAACAGCGCATCTGGGAGCTGGAACTGGCCGCGCAGGCGGCCGCGTTTGCCGCGGTGCGCCCAGGCGTGGCGTGCGAGGCGGTTGACCAGGCGGCGCGCGAGGTGTTGCAGGCGGCCGGGTTGGGGCCGGATTACCGCTTGCCCGGGTTGCCGCACCGCACCGGCCATGGCTGCGGCCTGGCGATCCACGAGGCACCGTATCTGGTGCGCGGCAATCGCCAGCCATTGCAGCCGGGCATGTGCGCCAGCAATGAACCGATGATCGTGGTGCCGGGTGCGTTCGGTGTGCGCCTGGAAGACCATTTCTATGTCACCGACACCGGCGCGCAGTGGTTCACGCCGCCGTCGGTGGCGATCGATCAACCGTTTGCATGAGCCAGCACACGCGCGCAGTGCGCTGGTGCGGTGACCGGCATGGTGAGGTCGATCTCGTCGGAGCGCGCTTGCGCGCGATTGGGCGTTACCGGGAGAGCTTCATCGCGCGCAAGCGCGCTCCTACGGTGCCGGTGGGTCGCGTTTCCTGGAGTGGATGCATGAACGTGTTGCGCCCTGTTGTTGTCAGCCTGCTTGCCGCTGCGCTGTTCACCTTGCACCGCCGCACTGATCTAGCGGGCGCCACGCGCAAAAACGACCTGGATGTCGTAGGAGCGCGCTTGCGCGCGATGGGGCATTCCCGGGAAAGCGTCATCGCGCGCAAGCGCGCTCCTACGGTGCCGGTGGGTCGCGTTTCCTGGAGTGGATGCATGAACGTGTTGCGCCCTGTTGTTGTCAGCCTGCTTGCCGCTGCGCTGTTCACTGCCTGCAAACCAGCACCGCCCGGTGCAAGCACCGCCGCCGCCGCAGCGCCTGCACCCACCAACGAACAGGCGGCCAAAGCCTTCGATGCGTTGCTCGATCAGCAATGGCAATACCAGCTGCAGCACAGCCCGGAATTTGCCAGCATCATCGGCGACAAGCGCTACAACGATCGCTGGAGCGACTATTCGCTGGACGCCGCGCAGGCCGAGCGCGTTGCCACGGCCGCATTGCTGCGCAAGTTCGAGGCGGTCGACGCCAAGGCGTTGGACGAGCAGCGCCAGCTCAGCCTGCAGATGATGCTCGGCCAGCTGCGCGACCGGCTGGAAGGGCTGGACCTCAAAACCTATGAAATGCCGCTGGAGCCGGTCGGCGGTATCCAGCTGGCACTGGCCGGGTACGGCGATGCGTTTGCGTTCGAGAACGCCAAGGACTACCAGGACTACATCACCCGGCTGAAGGCGATTCCCACGGTGATCGACCAGGTCATCGCGGTGTCGCGCCAGGGAGCGAAGGATGGATTGGTGCAGCCGCGCTACCTGCTCGAGCGGCTGCCCGAGCAGATCGACAAGATCGCCGCGATGCAGGGCGCGCAGAGCCCGTTTGCCTCGCCATTGAAGAAGCTCGACGGCGCGGTGCCGGCCGACCAGCGCGCTGCCTTGCGCACACAACTGATTGCAGCAATCGACCAGCAGGTCCGGCCCGCCTACACCCACCTGGCGGCATTCGTGCGTGACGAATACGCCGCCCAGGGGCGCGCGCAGGAAGGCATCTGGTCGCTGCCCGATGGCGAGCGCCGCTATCGCTACGCCATCCACACCCAGACCACCACCGACATGGCGCCGGAGGAGATCCATCAGATCGGCTTGAAGGAGGTGGCGCGCATCGAAGGCGAGATGGCCGTCATCGCAAAGGCGCAGGGCTATCCGGATCTGGCCAGCTTCCGCAAGGCGGTCGACGCCGATAAACGCCACTTCGCCAAATCCGGCGAGCAGATCCTGCAGCAATACCGGCAGTACATCGCCGCGATGCAGCCGGAGTTGCCCAAGCTGTTCGGCAAGCTGCCCACGGTTGCGCTGGAGGTGCAGGCAATGCCGGCGTTCCGGCGGACCGCACCGGGCGCGGAGTACTGGCAGAGCAATCCGGAAGGCAGCAAGCCGGCCATCGTGAAGGTCAACACCAGCGACTACGCCAGCCGCACGCTGATCAATATCGAAACCACCGCCTACCATGAGGGCGTGCCGGGCCATCACCTGCAAATTTCGCTTGCGCAGACGTTGCCGCTGCCGCCGTTCCGCCAGCAGGCCGGCTACAACGCCTACATCGAAGGCTGGGCCCTGTATGCCGAGCGGTTGGGCAAGGACATCGGCTTCTTCAAGGACCCGTACAACGATTACGGGCGGCTCTCCGGCGAGTTGCTGCGCGCCAATCGCCTGGTGCTCGATACCGGCGTGCACTACAAGCGCTGGAACCGCCAGCAGATGGTGGATTTCTTCCACGCGCATCCGTCCGACGACGAGCCGAGCATCCAGTCCGAAACCGACCGCTACATCGTCTGGCCGGGCCAGGCGCTGGGGTACAAACTGGGTCAGTTGCAGATCCTGGCCTTGCGTGCCGAAGCCGAAAAAGAACTGGGCACGCATTTCGACATCCGCGGTTTCCATGATGCGGTGCTGGGTGGTGGCGCAATGCCGCTGGCGATGCTGCAACAGCGCGTGCGTGCGTGGATCGTGCAATCGAAAGCGGCCATTGCCACGCGGGATGCACGCGGATGAGCGCGCTGACCATATTGCGTAACAGCGTCCTGAGCAGCGTAATCGCGGCCAGCCTATGCAGCGTTACGCCCGTGCAGGCGGCGGCACCGGCGTCGGCTGTGCAGACGTCCGCTGCGCAACGCTTCAAGGCGTTGTACACGCGCGAATGGCGCTGGCGGCAGGCGCAGCTGGCGGGTGCGGTGGACGAAGACAACCAGGCCACCCAGAGCGGGCCGGCTGATCACCTGCCCAAGGTCGACGTGGCCACGCGGCAGATGCGCACCGCGTACTGGCAACAGGTGCTCAAGGAGCTGGATGCGATTCCGATGACGCAGCTCTCGGCCGAGGATCAGGTGAACGCGCAGGTGTATCGCCAGCAGCTCGACGTGCTGCTGGACCAGCAGCATTTCCGCGCCTGGGAGATGCCGTTCAACAGCGACTCGGCGTTCTGGAGCGACCTGGGCTTCAGTGCCGAGGCCACCTTGCGCACGCGCCAGGATTACCAGCGCTATCTGAAGATGCTGGCCGATATTCCGCGCTACTTCGGTGAGCAGACCGACAACATGCGCGCCGGCCTGGCGCGCGGTTTCAGCCAGCCCAGGGTCACCTTGACCGGGCGCGATCAGTCCATTGCCGACGTGGTGCAGGCCAAGGGCGAGGCCAATCCGTTCTACGCACCGTTCAAGCAGATGCCGGCGACGCTGCCGGCCGCCGAGCAGGCCCAGTTGCGGCAGCAGGCGCTGCAGGTCATCGCCCAACACGTGGTGCCGGCGTACGCCAAGCTGCTCAGCTTCATACGCGAGGAGTACCAGCCACGCGCCCGCGACACCCTGGCTGGCGAAGCGCTGCCCGATGGCGCGGCCTATTACCGCGCGCAGATCCGGGAGTTCACCACGCTGGATCTGAGCCCGGAGCAGATCCATCAGATTGGCCTGCAGCAAGTGGCCAAGCTGCGCACGCAAATGGACCAGACCATCGTGGCCAGCGGCTTCAAGCCGCCGGCCGGGCAGGCGGTGTTTCCTGCGTTTTTGCAGTTCTTGCGCACCGATCCGCAGTTCTATGCCAAGACGCCTGAGGAACTGCTCAAGCAGGCGGCCTGGATCGCCAAGCGCGTCGACGCCAAGGTAGGCGACTACATCGGCCGCCTGCCGCGGCAACGCTTCGCCATCGAGCCGGTGCCGCCGGAGCTGGCACCGTTTTACACCGGTGGCCGCGGTGGGCCGGGCATCTATCTGGTCAACACCTACAACCTGCCATCGCGCCCGCTGTACAACCTCACCGCGCTGACCTTGCACGAGTCATCGCCCGGCCACGCGTTGCAGATGCCGCTGGCCGCCGAAGCGCAGGACCTGCCGGAGTTCCGCCGCTACAGCTTCATCTCCGCCTATGGCGAGGGCTGGGCGCTGTACTCGGAGTATCTGGGCCAGGAAATGGGGATGTACGAGACGCCGTACGACCGCTTCGGCTATCTCACCTACCAGATGTGGCGTGCCTGCCGGCTGGTGATCGACACTGGCATCCATCACCAGGGCTGGACGCGTGCGCAGGCGATCGCGTATCTGCGCGACAACACCGCGCTCAGCGAGCACGAAGTCACCACCGAGGTGGATCGCTACATCGCCTGGCCGGGCCAGGCGCTGTCGTATTACCTGGGCGAGTTGAAGATTCTGGAGCTGCGCCGCAAGGCAGAGGCGGCGCTGGGCGAGACGTTCGACCTGCGCCACTTCCATGATGCGGTGCTGCAGACCGGCTCGGTGCCGTTGCCGGTGCTGGAAGCGCGGATCGACCGCTTCATCGCCGATGGTGGTGCTTCGCCGTATCCGGATCCGCGCGCCGGCTCCGATGCCGATGCCAAGGTGTCGGCCAGCGACTGAGCTGCTTTGCCTCATGCCGGCGCACGCCGCGCGGTTTCACTGCTTTCCTCTCTGGGGGTGACGTATGACCACACACGGTGCGAGCGCACAGGGCAAGTTCCACAAGCGGCTCAGCCTGACCGACCTGACCTTCATCGGGCTGGGCTCGATCTTCGGCTCGGGCTGGCTGTTTTCCGCCAGCCACGTGTCCTCGATCGCCGGGCCGGCCGGCATCGTGTCGTGGATTGTTGGCGGCATCGCGGTGTTGTTGCTGGGGCTGGTGTATTGCGAACTCGGCGCCGCGTTGCCACGCGCCGGCGGCGTGGTGCGCTACCCCGAGTACTCGCACGGGCCCTTGCTCGGGTCGTTGACCGGCTTCATTACATTGATTGCGTTTTCCAGCCTGATCGCAATCGAAGTGGAAGCGGCGCGCCAGTATGCGGCGGCCTGGTTCCCGGCGCTCAGCCAGGCCGGCAGCACGCATCCCAGCCTGCTGGGCTGGCTGGTGCAACTGGCGTTGTTGCTGCTGTTCTTCGCGCTCAATTACTTCAGCGTCAAGACCTTTGCGCTGGCCAACAACATCGTCAGCATCTTCAAGTTCCTGGTGCCGATCCTGGTCATCGTGCTGCTGATGAAGCACTTCAATGCCGACAACCTGAGCGTGCATGGCTTTGCACCGTCGGGCATGGCCGGGGTGGAAGCGGCGATCTCCGCCGGCGGCATCATCTTTGCGTACCTGGGGCTCACGCCGATCGTCTCGGTGGCCAGCGAGGTGCGCAACCCGCAACGCAATATTCCGATTGCCTTGATCCTGTCGGTGGCGCTGTCCACGGTGATCTACGTGCTGTTGCAACTTGCCTTTCTGGGCAGCATTCCGGCCGCGCAACTGGCGCAGGGCTGGGGCGGCATCGACAAGGCGTTTTCGCTGCCGTACCACGACATCGCGCTGGCACTGGGCATGGCGTGGCTGGCCGCGCTGGTGATCTGCGATGCGATGGTGTCGCCCAGCGGCACCGGCAATATCTACATGAATGCCACGCCGCGCGTGGTGTACGGCTGGGCGCGCAGCGGCGGGTTTCTGCCGGTGTTGACGCGTGTGGATCCGGCCTCGGGCATCCCGCGCCCGGCGTTGTGGCTGAGCCTGGGGTTGTCGATCTTCTGGACATTGCCTTTCCCGTCCTGGGAAACGTTGATTGGCGTGGTGTCGGCCGCGTTGGTGCTGAGCTATGCGGTGGCCCCGGTCACGGTGGCCGCGCTGCGGCGCAGTGCGCCCGGCCTGGCGCGGCCGTTCCGCGTGCGCGGATTTGCGGTGCTGGGGCCGCTGTCGTTCGTGGTGGCTGCGCTGATCGTGTACTGGTCCACCTGGCCCACGCTGTCCTGGCTGCTGGGCCTGCAGGTGGTCGCGTTCGCGGCGTACGTGCTGTATCGCCTGCCATCGCGCGCGGGCAGGGCACGGCTGTTGCGCCAGGTCCGTGCGTCGCTGTGGCTGATCGTGTTTTTCGTGCTGGTGATGGCAGTGTCGTGGGCGGGCACCTTCGGTGGCCATGGCTGGATCGCGCATCCGTTCGACACGCTGAGCGTGGCGGTGATCGCTTTCGGCATCTATCACTGGGGCGCGCGTAGCGGTCTGCGCAGCGACGAACTGGCGCTGGAGGAGGACGATGGTGAGTGAGCACTGCAAGCGCAGCTACGTGCGGCAGTGGTTGCGCGGCGTGGTTGCCTGCGCGGTGCTGCTTGCTGCTGCGGCGCAAGCCGCGCCGAGCGTTGCCGACTACCAGCGGTCGTTGGGCCTGCGTGCGCAGTGGATGACCCTGACCGAAAACGTGAGCTGGCCGGCGCAATGGCAGGACGCTGACACGTTCTACTACCGCAAGACCGTGCCGGGCGGCTTCGCGTTCATGCGCGAAGATCTGGCCACGCTGCAGAAAACGCCCGCCTTCGATCATGCGCAGCTGGCGCGTGGGTTGTCTGCTGCCGGCGGCAACAGCGTCACCGCGACGACGCTGCCGTTCGAGCGGTTTATGTATGCCCAGGAGGCCGGGCGTGCCGATGGCGCAGTGGAATTAGAGATCGGCGAGACCAGCTGGCGCTGCACGCTGACCCGCTACCAATGCGCGCCGGTGGCTGCCACCGCGCAGCCGCGCCCACGCGGGTTTGGTGTGGTGCGCGATCCGGCTGTGGCGGCCGACGCCACGCCGCGGCGCTCGCCCGATGGTGCGTGGGAGGTGGTGGCCAACGGCTGGAATCTGCAGCTGCGGCGCGTTGCCGACGGCCAGAGTACGCGGTTGAGCAGCGACGGCCGCGCCGAGGATTTCTATGATCTTGAAAGCGTCGCCTGGTCGCCGGATTCGCAGCACCTCGCGGTGTACCGCGTACGCCCCGGGTATGCGCGGCGGGTGACCCGCGTGGAAGCGGCGCCGCCTGGTGGCGGGCAGCCGGTGGTGCACACGCAGCTGTACCCAAAGCCGGGCGATGCGGTGGACGTGGAGCGGCCGGTGCTGTTTGCACTGGATGGCAGCCGGCGTGAGGTGGACACGGCGTTGTTCGGCAACCCGTATGCGCTGTCGCCGTTGCAGTGGCGCAGCGATAGCCGCAGCGTGAGTTTCGAGTACGTGCAACGCGGGTTTCAACGCATGCGCGTGATTGCGGTGGACGCGCAGACCGGCCGCGCGCACGTGGCCGTGGGCGAGGACGCGCGCACGTTTGTGTATGCCGACCGCAGCTTTCGCCACGATGTCGAAGGGCAAGGCGATGAGATCCTGTGGATCTCCGAACGCGACGGCTGGCGCCATCTGTATCTGTTCGACGGCCGCAGCGGCAAGGTCAAACGCCAGCTCACCCGCGGTGCATGGATCGTGCGCGATGTGCTGCGCGTGGACGATGCACAACGCCGCATCTGGTTCACCGCCAGTGGCATGGATGCCGGCAAGGACCCGTACTACCGCCAGCTCTACAGCGTGGATTTCGATGGTCGTCAGCTCACCCGGCTGACCCACAGCGACGCCGACCACGACGTGGCGATTGCCCCGGATGGGCAGCATTACGTGGATACCTATTCGCGCCCGGATCTGCCACCGGTGATGGAGCTGCATGCCATCGATGGCCGCCTGCTGCAGCAGGTGGAGCAGGGCAGCATCGATAAACTGCAGGCCGCCGGCTGGCGTGCGCCGGAGACCTTCGTGGCCAAGGGCCGCGATGGCCGCACCGACATCTGGGGCATGGTGGTGCGTCCGCGCGATTACGACCCGCGCAAGCGCTACCCGGTGATCGAGAACATCTACGCCGGGCCGCACGACGCCTTCGTGCCGAAGACGTTCTGGCCGTTCGGCTACCACTCCGGTGGCGACAAGCAGATCGGCATGCAGGCGCAAGCGGACCTGGGCTTCATCGTGGTGATGATCGACGGCATGGGCACCGCCAACCGCTCCAAGGCCTTCCACGATGTGGCGTGGAAGAACCTGGGCGATTCCGGCTTTGCCGATCGCATTGCCTGGCACCGTGCGCTGGCCGCCAAGGACCCCTCGTACGACATCAGCCGGGTCGGCATCTATGGCGCCTCAGCGGGCGGGCAGAGCACCCTGGGCGCGCTCGAACGCCACCCGGAGTTCTACAAAGTGGGCGTGGCGTTTGCGGGCTGCTACGACAACCGCATGGACAAGATCAGCTGGAACGAGCAGTGGATGGGCTGGCCGGTGGATGCCAGTTATGCCGGCGCATCGGGCGTGGTCAATGCAGCAGCGCTGCAGGGCGATGTGTTGCTGATCGTGGGCGAGCAGGACAGCAATGTGGACCCGGCCTCCACCGCGCAGGTGGTGGATGCGCTGATCAAGGCCGGCAAGGATTTCGACCTGCTCAACGTGCCGGGTGGCGAGCATTCGGTGGGCCGCTCCAGCGGGCCGATCGACTACGTGCAGCGCCGCCAGTACGACTTTTTCGTTCGCCATCTGCGCGGCGACGCCACGCCGCGCTGGAATGCCACTGCCCAGGAGGCCCGTTGATGCGCCCGTTCCTTTCCCCTGGCGCCGTGCGCCGCCGTGTTGCGCAGGTGCTGCTCTGCACGCTGGCACTGCTGGGCGGCCCCGCTGTTGCCAATGCTGAAGAACTGCCACGTTTCGTCACCCAGAACGGCCGCCACGCCTTGCTGGTCGACGGCGCGCCGTACACCATCCTGGCCGCGCAGCTGCACAACTCCAGCGCCTGGCCGGCGGTACTGCCGCAGGCGCTGGACCAGGTGGTCGCGCTGCATGCCAACACGGTGGAAGCGCCGGTGTACTGGGAGCAGTTCGAGCCGGCGCCGGGGCGGTTCGATACCACCAATGTGGATGCGTTGATCGCCGGGGCAAGCAAGCGCGGCCTGCGCGTGGCGCTGCTGTGGTTCGGCAGCTGGAAGAACGGCCAGATGCATTACGTGCCCGAGTGGATCAAGCGCGACGACGCGACTTACCCACGCATGCGCGACGCCAATGGCGAGCCGGTAGACGTGTTGTCGCCGCACGTGGCGGCCAATGTGCAGGCCGACGCGCGTGCATTCACCGCGCTGATGCAGCACCTGCGCAAGGTCGATGGCGACCGCCACACCGTGATCGTGGTGCAGGTGGAAAACGAGCCCGGCGCGATCGGCACCGTGCGCGATCACGGCCCGGCCGGCGAAGCGGCATTCGCGCAACCGGTGCCGGCCGCCATTGCCGCGGCGCTGGGCAAGCCCGCCGGCAGTTGGCAGCAGCTGTTCGGCGCGGAAGCGGCCGAGGCATTCAATGCGCATGCCACCGCCGCGTATATCGAACAGGTGGCCGCAGCCGGCAAGCGTGCGTATCCGCTGCCGCTCTACGTCAACACCTGGCTGCGCTACAAGGGCAAGCGTTACCCCGGCATGGATTACCCCTCCGGCGGTGCCACGGTGAATGTGTTTGCGCTGTGGCGCGCGGCCACGCCGTCGATCGACTTCATCGGCACCGACATCTACACCAGCGACTACGGCGAATACACCAAGGTCATCGGCCAATACGCGCGCCCCGACAATCCGGCCTGGGTGTCGGAGACCGGCTTCGAAGCGGCCACCGCGCCGTACCTGTTTCATGTGCTGGGGCAGGGCGGGATCGGGTTCTCGGTGTTCGGTATCGACGGTAACCCGGACAGCGGGGCCAACCGCGCGGCCATTGCCGCGCACGCGGCCAACTTCCGCCAGCTGGCGCCGCTGCAACGCCTGATTGCCCAAGCCAATCTCGATGGCCGCCTGCAAGCGGTGGCCGAGCAGCCGGGGGCGCCGCAGCGCACGCTGCGTTTCGGTGACTGGGAGGCCAAGGTGTCGTTTGGCGCGCCGCTGTGGGGCGATGCGCCGGCCATCCTGCCGGGCACCGACGATCATGCCGGCCGGCTGCTGGTGGCGCAGCTGGGGCCGGAGGAGTTCCTGGTCACCGGTACCGCAGCGCGGATTGAATTTGTCCGCAGCGCGGCCGATACCCGTCATGGGCAGCTGTTGCAGGTGGAGCAGGGCCGGTATGTCGACGGGCGCTGGCAGATGGAGCGCCAGCTCAACGGCGACCAGACCGACTACGGGCTCAATTTCGGCCGCACCGATGCGGCTGGCCAACCGCCGCCGGTATTGCGGGTGCGGGTGGGCAGCTACTGAACGCGTAGCGGCTGCGGATTGGCCGCCGGTGATCGGCCGGCCGTGATGTGCTGGACGGGTGTGGCGCCTGGCTGGCGGTTCGCATCGCCCGGTTGATGGTTGCAGTAGGCGTTTGTCGTTTTTTCCTTGTTCTCAGTCCGGAGCCACCATGAGCATCAGCACCATCGCCAGTTCCGGAATGCAGGTGGCCGCCCTGCGCCAGCAGGTGGCCGCCAGCAATGTGGCGCGTCAGCCGGTGGAAGGCAGCCCCCGTCAGGCCGTGGCGGCGAGCGCGCAGGCCGGCGGCGGCGTGACTGCCAGCGTGGTGGATGCGGCGGCGGATCCGTCCGCATTGGCCACCGATCTGGTGGCCGGCCTGTCCGCGCGCAACGATTTTCAAGCCAACGCCAATGTGCTGCGGCGCTCAGACGAAGCGCTGGGCAGCTTGTTGAACGTGCTGGCCTGAGCGAGCGCGGCTCGCGGGCGTGAGCGCAATGAACATGCGGCACGCCACAGTGGCTCAAAGGGAAGGTGCGCCAAGCACCTGTTCCGCATCGACGATATCGATGCCTTGCAGTTGCCCCAGCAGGCTGTCGAACCACGGTTTATGCATTGCGCCAACGATGACCAGCACGCGTGCGCCGGGTCGATCGCCGAAGCTGGTGCGGATGTTGGAGACCATGCGCAGGTTGCGGGCTTCCCAACCGGCCACATACCGCTGCCCGTAATGCTCCGGTGAGCTGTCGCGGAGCGCCGCGCGGAAATCGACATCCACCGCGAGCTGCGCGTTGCCGGGCGCATTGATCGCGCGATACAGCTCCAGCAGGCGACCCTGCGATGCCAGCGCATCTTCCCGGTCGCGCATCGGCTTGGCGCGTGGTGCGGCCTGTTCCCACTGGGCCTGGATCACCTTGCCGTACGCGGCCGGGTCGCCAAGATCGATGTTGTCGCCGGTGTGGTCGTCCACCGGATAGACCCGCTGCAGGCCGAGTTGCGCCGCCAGGCGTGCGGCAATCTGCTGGCTCTCGTTGGGGCGGTCCTGATACGCGCGCAACCATGTCACCAGCGCCTGGTCCAGGCCATCGCCTGCGCGCTGTTCGGCGGCCGGCAGTTGCATCCATTGCACGCTGGCCGATGCAGGGTCGCCTGCAGCCAGGAACACCGCGGCCAGGTGGCGGCGCTGCGCGGGTGTGGATGTGCGCGCCATGGTCTTCAACAGCGTGCGCATCTGAGCGATTGCCGAGGGCACGTCCAGCCCGGTGGCGGCCTGCGCGGCGGCCGTATCCGGGCAGTACGCGGCCACGTCCTCGGCCAGATACACCGCTGGATGCCGCCGCATCAGGTCGCAGGTTTCGCCCGACAGCGCTTCAATGGTGATGATGTCCGGCTTGAACGCGGCAAGGCGCTCCAGCAGCGGTTGCAGGCGCGCGGTGCTGACATCGCTCCCCTTCGGCAGCTGCGACAGATGCACGCTCCCCAACACCAGAACCGGCGTGCGCGGTCCGGCCATCTCCGCATCCAGCGTGGACAGGTCAACGTGGGTGGCCTGCGCCTGTGCGAGGCCAGGCAATATAAGCGCGAACGACAGTACCCATCTAACCATATGCAGATGCATCTTCATTCCTTGAGGTGGTGCGCGGATGCGGAACCGGTGAACGTGCCGGCCTGCAGATGGACGCGGCGCCGCGTGTGGTTGCGTTGTCGTTCGGTCTGGGGGTGATCGCAGTGCGCTGTGGAGCCGCTGGCGCACGACGAGTGTCGTTGCCGCGTACGCTTGGAAACAATAGGCGATAAGTCACTGCGCCTGATGGCGGTCCGTGCGCGGGGTTCGCAAGCGGCCCGTTGCCGTTGAGTGCCTGTGGCGTCGTTGCTGATGCAGCTGCCTGATGTGCGTTGCGCTGTGTCGCTTGCGATTAGCGATGTGGGTTTCCAGCGCGGTCTTCATCACCGTGAGTCCGGGGCGCATGTCCGCATGCAACGCAATCAGGCGGCAGACGCTGGCATCTGCAACGTGCAAGCGCATGACGTTTCCTGCACCGGGGCGGCACTGTACATCCATCCATGAAGACTTGTTGGTGGCATCCATGCCGCTATTGATCCCGTCTGTGGCGACGCGAGCACCCGTCAAAGACTGCCTACGCTGATAACCCCGCTGGTTCGCTACGCGCGATGCCGCCCCATGCCTGAGCTCTGCTGCCCTCCGTGCCTGGAGGCACCAGCGCGCCTGTGCAGATTTCCGCACCCCAGCCAGGCAGCGGCCACAAGACGTGGCGGCAGTGTCGGTTACATCGAGGTCCGCTATCGTGGCCGGGCCAAGAACACCGCGCAGATGCTGACGCTGTTTGCGCTCTCCAATTTGTGGATGGTACGCCGGCAGTTGCTGCCGGCGAGGGGCAATGCTGTCTCGCGGCAGCCGAACTGCCGCACAGCCGTGAAGATCGCATCCTACCTGTGACGTCGCGCGCTGCTGAAACGCCGCGTGCTGTAATTTTAAAGGTTTGGTGGGTGGTTCAGATTGTCCCTGGAGCGTCATGCTGAAGTCGTTGTACTCACTGACTTCATCGTCTAACACCTGCGCTGCATCGACGATATCCATGCCCTGCAGTTGAGCAAGCGGATTGCCGAACCAGGCCTTGTGCAGGACGCCGAGTTTGCCAGCACGCGAGGGCCAGGTTGTTTTGCAAAACTGGCAATCACATTGCAGAGAATGCGCAGATTGAGATTTCCCAGCGGAATACGTAGTGATAGTCGTAGCGTTGCGGCAAGCCCTCGCTCAGCGCGGCGCAAAAATCTACCGTGAGGGCTACCTGCTGACTGGCCGACAGATTGATCACGCGATGGAACTCCAGCAATTTGCCTTTGCTGGCCAATTGGTCGTCGCGCTTACGCATGGCGTTCGCACGCGGCGCGGCCTTGTCCCAGGCCGCCTGGATGGCCTTGCTGCAGGTGACAGGGTCGCTCAGATCTACGTTGTCGTCGATGTGATCGTCGACCGGGCAGGCGCGCTGCAAGCCAAGTAGCGCCAGGCGTGCGGCGATCTGGTTGTTCTGGTTCGGGCGATTTTCTGCAATGCGTAGCCGTGCCGCGAGCGCTGCATCCAAGCCATTGCACCAAGGCAGGCGATGGATCGCCTCATGCCAGTAACAGCGCCGCCAGATGCCGGCGCTTTGCCGATGTGGGTGCGTTCGGTCAGCGTGCCTGAAAGGCGTTCCGTGTTGGTCCGTCATTGACTACGCGGCCACTTCGCTTTGATACGGCCGGCGTTCGGGCGGCAAGTGTGGTAGGAACCACACTCAGTGACTTGGCCGAAAGGTCCGTTGGTCAAATGGCAGGGATGGTCACCAACAGATACCGCGCCGTTCTCGCTTTGGCACTGCACTAACCTACGCGGCCTACGTCACGCTCGCTTGAGCAACGCCGTCAACCGTGCGCCGTCGGGGACGCCGAGCCCGGTGTTGGCATCCCACCCGGTGGACGCGCGGAAACCGCCGTTGTCGCCATCGACGATGTCGCGGAATGCATCGGGCTGGCCGTACAGGCGCGGCACTACAAAGCTGGGCCGGTCGTGGTTGACCGCGTAGATGCGTGCCAGCAACGCTGCCCATAAGGGTGCAGCGGCGCTGGTACCGCCCATCACCGCAGGTTGTCCATTGATATGCAGGTAGTAGCCGGTCTGCGCATCGGCATTTGCCGCTACGTCGGGTACTCCACGCATGCTCAGTTGTTGGGCGCGATGCAGTTCGTCGGTCAGCAGAAGGTTCTTCTGCCAGGCCGGGCGTGCGAAGAATCTGCTTTGCCCACCGCCACCGTGCGACCACGCCTGTTCGTTGGCAGTATCTACAGTGACATGGAGCCGCGTGCCGCCGCAGGCGAGCACGAACGGGCTAGATGCCGGGAAGCAAACGTTCAAACCCGGCTGCCCGTCGGTGGCACCATCGTCGCCAGCGGCGATGCAGACGGTGATCCCAAGCAATGCAGCGGCCTGAAACGCACAGTCATAGGCCTGACGCGACTGCGGAGTCCACTGCGACTCGGTGAAGCCCCAGCTGATAGCGATCACGCCTGGGGAATGCTCTGTGTCGTGGATGGCGGCATTGATCGCTTCCAGGAATCCGTTGTCGGTGTTGGGCGCGAAATACATCACCAGCTTGGCGCCCGGCACGATCGCTCCGACAATCTGCAGATCCATCTGCGCTTCGACATCGGCATTTCGGCTGCCGGTGCTCAGCCGGTTCTCCGCACCGTGCAGCAGCACGTCCACGATCGTCGGCATCGGTAGCTGCAGCTGCGCAAAGTAGGCGGCCATCTGCTCGCGCGCATAGCCGCCGCCGAGCACGATGATGCCGATGCATTGCCCTTTGCCGTCGTGCTCGGGAAATCCGTACAACTGTGCCAACTGTGGCGGCGTGTACTGCACGATCGGGCCATCGCTGCCGGCGATGGGCGAAATGGGCGAGGGTGGCGCGGGTAGAGAACTGGCTGGTGCCGCTATCGGTACGCTCGGCAAGGTCTGCGCCTGCGGACGCGCATCCAGCCCGAGCACCGCGGTCACGATGCCATCGAGCTCCTGCGGAATCGATACCGGGCCGGTGCGGCCCCGATAACGCGAGGCACCCTGCACATACTCGATGAGGCTGACCTGGAACGCCGTCTCGCACTGCTGCACGGTTCCTTCCAGGATGACAGTGCCGCTGTCCGCATGCGTGCGCTCGACGGTCAGGCCGTAGCTGGCGGCAAACTGCGTAATCGCCTGCAGATCGGCCGAACTGGCAGCGAAGCGCTCGCTGAATTCGTGACGCGAAAACGTAACCGGCGTCTCGCTGGCCTGCAGTTGCATTAGTAATGCAGCTGCAGCGTTCAGTGCCGGCATACGCACCGCGAGCAGCACGCGAAGCCGCTCATCTGCCGGCGGCACTCCAGCCTCGACGTTAGATGGTGCGGTGTGGCGTTTGCTGCCGGAGAGAATCGTATGCATCAGGGAATGGACTCCATCTAAGTGGGACATCGTGGCGTGCTGTGTGGTCACACCAGCCAGCTAGTGCGATCCGCGCTGAGTTCCAATGGCACGGCCTCGCACATCCGGCGGATCCTCCGTATTGAACGCGCTGCCGTGCCTGCGAACACCGCCGACGGAGGCGGTAAGGGATCGTCATGCGAAGCGATCGCGTACCATCCGGGTTGATCCTGCGCGGGTTGGACCGTGCCGGCACGCTTCTGCGACAGCATTGGCAGGGCGTGCGCGCCCTCAGATGCTGCGAAAGCGGCGCGGCTAAGTGCCTGCAACACGCGGCGCGCTGCGTCACCCACTAGCTCGACTTGGTCGTTAGCTTCGTCGGCCGAGGGGAGGCCATGCCCACCGCCCAGGGGTGCGGTCGGCATGTTTCGTCCGCGCCCGTTGACGGCCCGCTCGCCACGTCTTTCGGTATGCGGATTTCCGCACCTTGGCCAGACATGCGTCACAAGACGGAGCGCGCGCGACCGCGCAAGATGCGGAATAGATCATGTGAGGTCGCAACGATGGATCGTCGAACTTTTCTGCGTCAAGGCATGGCGAGCACCGCCGCCGTCGCTGCAGGTGCCGTCGCCGCGTTGCCAGGAACCACGGTAGCGGCAACGTTGGGGCCGGCTATGGCGCTGCCACGTCTGGAGCCATTGCCGCCGGCCGCGCATGTCGGTGCCACGCTCTGCCGGTTTCGCCACCTGGCGCAGGACTGGACCGTCTACGAGCATCTTGACGACCCGCAAGGCCAGCTGACGCTCTGGACCGACAGCGGCATGCTGCGCCTGGACAAGCGCACCGAGCCTGCCTATCCCGCCGCGGGCAAGCCATATTTCGGCCTGCCGCTGGCCGAGGTGGCGATGGCCGAAGCGGATCTGCTCGCCGACCGCTTGCTGCGCGATGGCGACCCGGACGAGGCGCAGGTGCGCGACGTGGCGCCACCGCCGGCCTCGCTGCTCGATCCCAAGGACAATGGCGGGCGCTGGCCGTGGACCACCTTTGTCGGCACGCGCGAAGCGCTCGACACCATGCCCATCCTGCCCAACGGCCGCAGCCGCACCTCGCGCCCGGAACATGCCTTTGCCGCGTTGGGCGACGAGGCGCTGATCAAGCGGCGCGAGGAAGGCATGCTCGGCGGCTGGATGCCGGCGGTGCGCAAGGTCATGCGCCACGATGGCCAGGCCGATACGTGGTACGACGTGCTGGTGTTTGCCGATGTGCGCGCCACCGATCGCTTTGTGGTGCAGACCTGGCACCGGACCATGCAGGTGAAGGGTGGGCAGATCGTGGCGGTGCACTACACCCACAGCTACCCTGCCTTTGGCCCGGTGCGTGGCGAGGCCAGTGCCGAGCAGTTCTATGCGGCGCTGCTTGATTTTGCCGCGTACTGGCAGCACGCACTCAGCGGCACGGTGCAGGCGCAGCTGCCCGATGCCAGCTGGAACGACATGGCGCAGTTTGCGTTTGCGCGCGAACTGGTGGTGCGCCCCGGCGGCGACTACCCCAAGTACGGCGCTGTGGAGCGCGACTACTACGGCAACGAGTACGACGGCTTTCAGGACACCTTTACCAGTTCCTTCTACGCCAACCTGGAGTGGGGGCGCTTCGACCAGGCCGCCGCGGTGCTGGACAACTATTTCGCGATGTTCGTGCAGGACGACGGCCTGCCGAACATGCGTGGGCCGGAGGTCGGGCAATTCGGGCTGACGTTGTCGCTGCTGGCGCGCTATCTGCAGTACACCGGTGATGCCACGCGCCTGCGCCGGCATCTGCCCAGGATCACCGCCACCGCGCAGGTGTTATGCACCTTGCACGACCAGGCGCTGGCGTTGCCGCGTAAGGCCCATGGCCACGGCCTGCTGCATGGCTGGAACGAATCCGATGCCTGCCTGTTCCCCGATCCGTCGCTGTGGTGGAAGCCCTATTACGCCAACAGCGCGCTGACCATTCGCGGCTGGGAAGACATCGCACAGGTTTGGCGCACGCTCGGCGGTGAGCCATCCGTCGCGCAGGACTGGCAGCGCCGCGCCCGGCAACTGCGCGCGCATCTTGAAGCCAGCCTGCGCGCCAACGTGCGGCGCGATCTCTCACCGCCGTACGTGGGGCCGCTGCCAGGCACCACGCTGACGTTCCGGCAGTCGCTGCTGCAGGAAAAACCCAGCGAACAGCAATGGCCGCACCGTGCCTATGCCGAACTATTGCAGGCCGATGTGCTGCCGGAGGCATTGGCCAACCTGGTGATCGATTGCCTGCGTGGCCACGGCGGCACCAGCCTGGGTGTGGTGGCCAACATAGCGCCGCCCGAGCCTGGCAGCCGCGATCTGCTCGGCTTTATTTCCTACGGCTATGCGCAACAACTGCTGCGGTTGGATCGCATCGAAGAGTACCTGCTGTTCCTGTACGCGCATCGCTATCAGGTGCACACGCGCGGCAGTTGGACGGCCGGCGAGGTCAGTGGCATCACCGGCGGCATGCCGCTGTTCTGCATTCCCGCGCAGATGACCATCCCGCTGCTGCTGCGCTGGATGCTGGTCAGCGATGACAGCGCCGGCGAGCAGCTATTCCTGGCACGTGCAGTGCCGCGCGCGTGGCTCGGCACCGGCAAGACGGTGGGCATCACCGCTGCGCCCACGCGCTGGGGCGTGGTCACGCTGACGCTGCAGGTACTGCCGGAGCAGCGCCGTATCGATGCGCAGGTGGTGCTACCCGCGCGCAGCCCGCAGCAGACCTGGCTCAGCATGCGCCCACCGCACGGCACGCGGCTGCAGCGGGCAGAGGTGGACGGAAAGCCGGCACGCCTGCACGGGCCGCACGGTGACCGTGTGGCACTGCCTGGTACCGGTGGCACGGTGAGCGTGCAGGGGTGGTACGGCTGAGCGTGCGCTGGTGCAGGCCTGCATGCTGGGGGGCGCGTAGGCGTGTAGCGGCTCGCGAACCGCCTATGTTGCACCGATAGCGGCGCGTTCTGGATGCTCGTCTTTTGACGTATCGAAGAAATAGCCGACCTGTGCGCCCAGCCACCAACTGCTATCGCGCTGCGGCGGGTTGGCGCTTGGCAAGTGTCGATGCCGCTCTCCACCCATCACCGGCTTTCTCACCTGGATCGACCCATGCTCCTGCAGTTGCAACGTCCCGCGCGCGTGTCGCACTTTCGTCTACTTATCGCGTGCTGTCTAAGCATTGCCATGCTGCCAACGCTGGCGCGCGCGGCGGCGCAGCCTGCCGAGCCCACACCGGCGCAGTACACCGCGGCGATCGGGTTGACCGACCGCTACGACGCCCTGGTCGACCGCCAGCCCAGCGCGCCGGTATGGGTGGATGCGCAGCGCTTTTTGTACCGGCGCGGGAGCATGCGCCAGGGCCAGGCGCCGGCGATCGAGTACCGGCTGGTGGACGCGGCCAGCGGGCGCAACACGCCGGCCTTCGACCACGCACGTCTTGCCGCCGCGCTGACCGAGGCCGGCGCACAGGCCGTGGATGCGGCAGCGCTGCATTTGCAAGATCCAGCGCTGGAACAGCAGACGTTGCGCTTTCAGCTGGCAGATCTTGGCTGGCAGTGCGAGCTGGCGCGTTACCGCTGTGCGCACCTGCCCGAGCGCGATGCGCGGCCCGAGTCGATGGACATGAGTTTCCCGCTCAAGCAGGGCGAGCGCTATGCCAAGCACTCGCCGGACGGGCGCTTGCGGGTGTGGGTGGAGCAGGGCAATCTGCTGATCGCCCCGGTGGGCGGCGGCACGCCAACGGCGATCAGTCACGATGGCAGTGCGAGCGACTTCTACGCCATCGACACCGTGGTGTGGTCGCCCGACTCGCAACATGTCGCCGCCTACCGGGTCAAGGCGCCGCCGCCGCACATCGTGTATTACATCGAATCGGCGCCGGCCGATCGCGTGCAACCCAAACTGCACCAGCAGGTCTATCCCAAGCCCGGCGACCCATTGCCGGTGATGCAGCCAGTGCTGTTCGACGTGGCCACGCGCACCGCGCGCCCGGTGGACATGACCCTGCTGCCCAACGCCTTCACCCTTAGCGAGCTGCAATGGTGGAAGGACAGCCGCGGCGTGACCTTCGAGTACAACGCGCGTGGGCATCAGCTGTACCGCGTGATCGAAGTGGATGCAGGCACCGCCGTTGCGCGCACCGTGATCGAGGAAACCTCGCCCACCTTTATCGAGTACTCGCCTCTCAGTGGCGACAACGAAGACGGCGGCAAGTACGCGCGCCACGATCTTGCCGATGGCGCGCAACTGCTGTGGGCCTCCGAGCGCGATGGCTGGGAGCATCTGTATCTCTACGACGGCCGCACTGGTCGCGTGATGCGCCAGATCACCCGTGGCGAGTGGGTGGTGCGCAGGCTCGATCATGTCGACGAGGCAGCCGGGCAGGTGTACTTCACCGCCTCCGGCATGCAGCCCGGTGAAGACCCGTATTACCGCCACGCCTATCGCATCGGCCTGGACGGCACCGGCCTGACCGCACTGACGCCGCTGGCCGCCGATCACGATGTGCGTTATTCGCCGGACGGGCGCTGGTTTTTGGACCTGTCGTCGCGCGTGGACCTGGGGCCGGTATTGGAGCTGCGGCGCGGTGCGGATGGCAGCCTAGTACACACGGTGGAGCGCACAGATCTAAGCCACCTGCTGGCGGCCGGTTGGCAGCCGCCGTTGCCGTTCCATACCCCCGGGCGCGATGGCAAGACCGAGATCTGGGGCGTCATTTTCCGCCCGCAGCAGCTCGATGCCCAGCACCCGTATCGCGTCGTCGAATACATCTACGCCGGGCCGCAGGGCTCGTTCGTGCCGAAGCGCTTCACCACGCGCACGCCGCCGCTGACCGGGCTCGGCTTTGCGGTGGCGCAGATCGACGGCATGGGCACCAATAACCGCTCGCGTGCGTTTCACGACGTGGCCTGGCGCAATCTTAAAGACGCCGGCTTGCCGGATCGCATCGCCTGGCACAAGGCGGCCGCCGCACGTTACCCGTGGTACGACATTCGCGGCGGGGTGGGCGTGTACGGCACCTCGGCCGGCGGGCAGAACGCGCTGGGCGCGTTGCTGTTCCATCCCGAGTTCTACGTGGCCGGCGTGGCCAACTCCGGCTGCCACGACAATCGCATGGACAAGATCTGGTGGAACGAGCAATGGATGGGCTGGCCGGTGGGGCCGTGGTACGCCGAATCCTCGAACGTGGAAAACGCCGCGCGCCTGCAGGGCCATTTGCTGCTGGTCACCGGCGACATGGACAAGAATGTCGATCCTGCCAGCACCTTCCAGGTTGCCGATCGCCTGATCAAGGCGGGCAAGGATTTCGATCTGTTGGTGGTGCCCGGCGGCGATCACGGCGCAGGCGGCGACTATGGCAAGCGCCGGCTGCTGGATTTCTTCCAGCGCTGGTTGCACCGCACTCCGACGCCGGAGTGGAATCGCGCTGCGGCAGCGCCCGCTACGCAGGCACCTTAGCGCGCTGTACGACGCTGCAGGGTGCGCAACACGCGCATGGAGGGTTGGATGCTGCGGCGCTGATGCATCAGGCGCCGTCGCACAGCACTGCGGTGAGGCATGCACGGCGCAACCTGCGCCTCTGCGTGAATACTGCGGCTTGTGCTCCAGAGTTGCAGTTGCGACTGCGGCGCCGCAGCTTGTAGTCATCCATCAACACGCGATCGTCCACAGACGAACCGTGCGAATTTCCGCATGCACTGTCGCCAAATGCGACAAGACGTCGCGCATGCGTACAGGCACATTGTGACCAGCTGATGAAACCGGGGCGCATGGGCGGACCCGGTGCACGAAAAAACGTTTGCAGCGACGACGTGCCTTGCGTGTGCAGCCGTGCATGCAAGGCACCGGAACGGTGCGCGCCGTGTTACGGGCATCTACGCGAAACGTCGCGGATGCCATGTCTTTGTGAGGTGACTCGCGCTGGTGCACGCCGGCAAGGGCACGTGTTGCCCGCCATTTCTCTACTGTCCGAACCAGGAGCCCTGCATGCCGATGTTGCCGTCGCGTTCCGCCAGATCTCCGCTCAGTGCGGTCACGCATGTGCAGACGACGCTGGGCAGCGCCGTGCTGCTTGCATTGGCTGCCACCGCTGCACCTGTCTGCGCGCAGCAAGCGGCCGGCACTGGCGCTGCAACACAGACACTCGACAGCGTGGTGGTCACCGGCTCGCGCCTGCGCCGCGTGGATACCGAAACCGCCAACCCGGTGGTGACCGTCAGCCAGGAGCAGATTGCCGCCACCGGCAAGGCCACGGTGGGCGACCTGTTGCAGGAGCTGCCATCGATCGCCGGCAATGCCACCAACCCGTACACCAACAACGGCGGCGGCACCGGTGCCGCCGCCGTGTCGCTGCGTGGTCTGGGCGACAAGCGCACGCTGGTCCTGGTCAACGGCATTCGGCTGGCCTACAACGACGTCAATGCCATTCCGGCCAGCATGATCGAACGCATCGAGGTACTCAGCGATGGTGCGTCGGCGGTGTACGGGTCCGATGCCATTGGCGGTGTGGTCAACTTCATCCTGCGTACGCGCTTTGACGGCGTGCAGTTCAGCAGCGACTTCGGCACCAGCAAGGAGCGCGATGGTAATCGCCGCAATTTCGCGCTCACCGCCGGCAAGACTTTCGAGCGCGGCAGCCTGATTGCCGGGCTGTCGTATCACAACATCGACCCGGTTTCTGCCGCCGCGCGTGACTATTCCAAGGATGCGCTGGCGCTCACCGATAGCGTGCCGGTGAAGCAGGGCTCCTCCGCAACGCCCACCGGCACCGTCAATTTCAACGATGGCTCCGAGGCGTCAAACCAGCTGCGGCAAGCGAATGGCTGTACGCGTGTCACGCTCAATGGCGGTGTCAGCGGCCGTGCCGGGCCCGGCGATTTTCATTGTTACGACGCCGCTGCCGATTCCTACAACTACCAACCGTTCAATCTGTTGCAGACACCGCAAAAGCGCACCAATGCCTTTGTGCTGGGCACGTATCGCTTCAGCGACAGTGTGGAGGGCTACGTCAACACGTGGTTCAGTAAAACCGAATCCGCCTCGATCATCGCGCCGATCCCGATCTTTTCCAACGGCGACAACATCCTGGTGTCGTCGCAGAGTTACTACAACCCATTCGGGGTGAATTTCGGCACCGATCGCAGCTCCGGCACCTCGTACAACGACCTCAATACCCGCGCCACCGTGCTGGGCAATCGCAGCTACCAGTACAACACCTACAACTTCCAGATCAGCCCCGGCCTGCGCGGGCGCTTCGGGGACAGCTCCTGGCAATGGGATGCCACGTTCAACTACGGCAAGGTCAAGCAGAAGTCGATCAACAACGGCTTCCTGGACTACGCCACCTTCAATCAGGCCATCGGTCCGTCGTTTCTGGACAGCGATGGCGTGGTCAAGTGCGGCAGCGCGGGCGCAGCGATCGCCGGCTGCACGCCGCTGAATTTCTTCAACCTCAACGACAGCTCCAATCTCGCAACCCTGCAGGGCATGGTGGTCAACCCGATTGTCACCAGCGTCTACACCGTCAAGCAGTTCGAGGCCAATGCCAACGGCACGCTGTTCGAGATGCCGGCCGGCGCAGCCAGCCTGGCGGCCGGTCTGTCGTATCGCAAGGAGCGCTCCACCACCACCTCCGACCCGTTGTGGACGGGCGATGAGGACGGCTTGTGCGGCGTGATCGAATACTGCGCCTCCACGTTGAGCGGCAGCTTTGATGTCAAGGAGGCCTATGCAGAAGCGCTGTTCCCGCTGCTCAAGGACCTGCCGGGTATCAATGCCTTGAACATCACCCTGGGCACGCGGTTTTCCGACTACAGCTCGGTGGGCAGCAAGACCAATAGCAAGGTGTCGCTGGAGTACCGCCCGATCGAAAACCTGCTGCTGCGTGGCACGGTCTCGCAGGTGTTCCGCGCGCCCAATATCAACGAGCTGTACGCCGGAGTGGCCGGCGATGCGGCCACCGTCAATGACCCATGCAATGGCTACACCGGCGGCAGCAGCGTGGCCTGTGCCAACGTGCCCACCGATGGCAGCTATCAGCAATCCGATGGCCAGGTGTCGGGCAAGGTGTCCGGCGCAGCGGTGGCTGGTTACCAGCTCAAGCCGGAAACCGGCAAATCCTATGACGTGGGCTTGGTCTACGACCCGCAATGGATCGATGGCCTCTCGCTGAGCGCGGACTGGTGGCGCATCGATCTGGAAGACACCATCACCACCGTCTCCGCGCAGACCGTGCTCAATCAGTGTTATGCAAATTCTGCCAGCGCGTTCTGCCCGCTGATCCATCGCAACGGCAATGGCACCATCAACTACATCGCCGAGCCCACCGTAAATCTGGGCAAGCTGTGGGCCAAGGGCATCGACTTCAACCTGACCTATCGCCTGCCGGAAACCGCATGGGGTAACGTCAATGTCGGCCTCAATGGCACCTATCTCACGCGCTACGACGTGCTGCCCGACACCACCGACCCCAGCTCGGTCACCATCCACAATGTGGGCCGCTACACGCAGGCCTATGGCAACTTCCCGCGCTGGCGTGGCCTGGGCACGGTGAGCTGGGCGTTGGGCGACTGGAGCGCAACCTGGCGCATCCGTTACGTCGGCAATACCGCCATCGGCAATTCCGATCCGGACCAGAGCCTGTCGGCCGATTCCAGCCGGCCCACCGTGGTGCGCAAGATCGGCGCCTATGTCTACAACAATCTGCAGCTGGGCTACGAGGTGCAACCGTGGCACACGCACTTTGAAGTGGGCGTGGACAACATCGCCGACAAGCAGCCGCCGCTGTACTACTCCAACAATGTTGGCAATGCCAATACTGACGTGGCTACTTACGATGTGTTGGGCCGGTTCTATTGGGCGCGTGCCACGGTGAAGTTCTGACTGGCGCAGTGGTGGGCGTGCGTGCAGCCGGCGCTTGCGTTCCATCGTCGCAACAACGCCGCAACACCGCCGAGCGCAAGGCCGACCACCGCAGACTGCAACCGCGTGCGCACTGCGCCGTTGCCCACAGGAGCTAAGCTGGTCCGATGACGCATGCACACCCCATTGATGACGTGAACGATGCTGCACTGAGCCTGTCGCGGCGTCGGTTTCTGGCCTGGAGCAGCCTGGCGGTGGCGGCCGGATTCCTGCGTTTTCCAGCCCAGGCCGCCGCTGCGCAGCCCGGCAGCATCCGCGCGGTGCCGCTGGCGCAGGTGCGGCTGACGCCGTCGCTGTTTCTGGATGCGCTGCACACCAATCGCCGTTATCTGATGCGCTTGCAGCCGGACCGCTTGCTGCACAACTTCGTGCTGTACGCCGGTCTCGATCCCAAGGCCCCCGCCTACGGCGGATGGGAAGCGGACACCATCGCCGGCCACACGCTGGGGCACTACCTCAGTGCGTTGGCGCTGATGCATGCGCAAACCGACGATGCGCAGTGCCGCACGCGCGCCAGCTATCTGGTGGCCGAACTCGCACGCTGCCAGGCGCATGCCGGCGATGGCTACGTGGCTGGGTTCACCAGCAAGAATGCGGCCGGCCAGATCGAGAGTGGCCGCGCGGTGTTCGACGAACTCAAACGCGGCAAGATCGAGCCGCTACCGTTCTATCTCAACGGCAGCTGGGCACCGCTGTACACCTGGCACAAGCTGTTCGCCGGCCTGCTCGACGTGCATGTGCATTGCGACAACGCGCAGGCACTGCAGGTGGCGGTGGCACTGGCCGGCTACCTGCAGGGTATCTTTGCCGCACTGGACGACACGCAGCTGCAGAAGGTGCTCTCGTGCGAGTTTGGCGGGCTCAACGAGTCCTTCGTCGAGTTGCATGTGCGCACCGGCGATGCGCAGTGGTTGGCACTGGCGCAGCGTCTGCATCACCACACCGTGTTCGACCCGTTGGTCGCCCAACGCGACGAACTGGTGCACCAGCATTCCAACACCAACATCCCCAAACTCATCGGCCTGGCCCGCGAATACGAGGTGACCGGTGATGCGGCTTCCGGTGCGGCGGCGCGGTTCTTCTGGAACACCGTCACCGACCATCACAGCTATGTAATCGGTGGCAATGGCGACCGCGAATATTTCCAGCAGCCGGACAGCATCTCGAAGTTTCTCACCGAGCAGACCTGCGAACATTGTTCCAGCTACAACATGCTCAAGCTCACCCGGCACCTGTACCAATGGGGCCCGCAAGCCGCGTACTTCGATTACTACGAGCGCACGCTGCTCAACCACGTGATGGCGCAGCAGCATCCACGCACCGGCATGTTCACCTACATGACACCGATGCTGGCCGGCGAGGCGCGCGGCTGGTCATCGCCGTTCGACGATTTCTGGTGTTGCGTCGGCAGCGGCATGGAAGCGCACGCCCAGTTCGGTGACTCGATTTACTGGGAGGACGGGCAGGGCGTGGCGATCAATCTGTATGTGCCGTCGCGCGTGCGTAACGCAGCCGGGCTGGACATGACCTTGCACAGCGCGCTGCCGGCGCAGGGCACGCTCTCGCTGCGCATCGACGCTGCCCCGGCAGCGCAGCGCACGCTCTCGCTGCGGGTACCCGGCTGGGCGGCCACGCCGGTGCTGCAGCTCAATGGCGCGGTTGTGGACGCAGCGGCTGTCGATGGCTATCTGCGGGTCACGCGCACCTGGCACCCAGGCGACACGCTCAACCTCAGCCTGCAAATGCCATTGCGGCTGGAAGCCACGCCCGATGACCCCGCCTGGGTCTCGCTGCTGCGCGGGCCACTGGTGCTGGCGGCAGATCTGGGCGATGCCGCCACGCCGTGGTCGGGCAAGACGCCGGCGCTGATTGGCGGTGACGAGGTCCTGCAGCAGCTGCAACCAGCGGCAGAGCAGGGCAGCTACGTCTACAGCGACGGCGGCCAACACTGGCGCTTCTCACCGTTCTACGCGCAGTTCGACCGCCGCAGCGCGGTCTATCTGGAACACCGCAGTGCCAACGACTGGCAGCAACGCCAGGCCGAACAGGACGCCGCAGCCGCACGCCAGCGTACGCTCGATGCCAGTGCACTGGACTGGGTCGCCCTGGGCGACGACGCCTCCGAAAAAGCGCACGCCCTGCAGAGCGACGGCTCCTACGCACTGAGCTACCGCCGCCGCGCCGGCCGTGACGCCCGCACCGGTGGCTTCATCGCCTTTACCCTGCGCAACACCGCAACCGCCCGCGTGCTGCGCCTGCGCTACTGGGGCGACGAAACCCGCCGCCGCTTCCGCATCCTCGCCGACGGCGAACTCATCGCCAACGAACGCCTGGACGGCAATCGCGGCCTGGACTTCGTCGACGTGGATTACGCCTTGCCAGCAGCACTGGCCGGCCGTGCCACCCTGCAGATCCGCATCGAACCGGAGACCGGCTATTCGGCTGGGCCGGCGTTCGGGTGTTGGGTGCTGGAGTCGGCTTGAATGCGCACCGTAGCGAGCGCGCTGCCGATCTTCTTGCAGCAATGTGCCTTGAATCGGTGTCGACTCCCCGTAATTCAATGCCAGCCAAAACTAGAGGTCTGCGGTTGATGTTGATCGCGGAACTCGGCGGGCGTTAGCCCGCCCAGGCTGTCGTGCGGGATCTGCTGGTTGTAGTCGGCCAGCCAGTGTTCGGTCTGTTCGCGAACCTCGCTCAGCGTGCGGAAGATGTGCATGTCCAGCACGCCGCGCCGGTAGCTGCCGTTGAAGCGTTCGATAAAACCGTTTTGCATTGGACGCCCCGGCTCGATGAAATCCAAGGCGATGCCCTTGCGCTCGGCCCACTCGGCCAAGGCCAACGCGACAAACTCCGGGCCATTGTCCAGGCGAAGTTTGCCGGGGTAGCCGCGCCAGGCTGCGATGCGCTCCAAGGTGCGGATCACGCGGGCGGCCGGAAGATTCAAGTCCACTTCGATCGCCAAAGCTTCCCGACTGAAATCGTCGATGACATTGAACGTGCGGAAGCGTCGACCATCCCACAACGCATCGGACATGAAGTCGATC
>NZ_JBGOFY010000019.1:0-88642 GCF_041520885.1 Xanthomonas sp. NCPPB 2922
GGGTTGCCTTGCTTTGCTCTGTGCCGCTGCTCTGCTCTGCTTTGCACGGCTGTGCGCTGCGCTGCCCTGCGCTTTGCTTTGCCCTGCCCTGCTCACGCTCTTCCGGGGCCCCATACCGCAGCGGCAAGGCCGGCAGATACAACCCGCAGGGCGGCGCGCACGGATGCGCGACGTTTTTGTAAGGGACATGGATGTCCCTTACAAAAATTTCTGCCGGACTTGCGCACCCGTCGCGCGCAGCGCGCCGGGCGCGAGGACGGGGTGTGCTTTCTTTTGGTTACTTTTCTTTGCACAAGCAAAGAAAAGTGACTCGCGCCCGAAGGGCGTGAAAGCCCTGCTTACTGCTTCATCTTGCATCAAGGAAAACACACAGCTGCGAGGAGCCCGTACAAAAAAACACAAAAAACTGCACTCACCTCACCAGCAAGCAACCGGTCAACCGGTCAACCGGTCAACCAACCTCACACATTCAACAACAAGAACTCCCGCTCCCACGAACTGATCACCCGAAAAAACGTCTCGTATTCTTTCCGCTTCACAGAAATATAGGCCCGCACAAACCGCGGCCCCAACATCTCCTTCAACGCCTCACACCCCTCCAACTCATCCAACGCCTCCCCCAACGACCGCGGCAAATCGTAGCCCTGCTCCTTGCCGTTGCTGCTGATCGGCGCGGTCGGCTCCAGCTTCTCGCGGATGCCCAGGAGCCCGCATGCCAGGGTTGCCGCCATCGCCAGGTACGGGTTGGCATCGGAGCCTGCAAACCGGCTCTCCACCCGCATGTTCTGCGGCGCATCGATCGGCACCCGCAACCCGCAGGTGCGGTTGTCGAAGCCCCACAGCACATTGCTTGGCGAGACCTCGCCGAACATCAGCCGCCGGTACGAATTGACGTTGGGCGCCAACAGCCCCATCGCCATCGGAATGTACTTCTGCAGCCCGCCCAGATAATGCGCGAAGGTGTCGCTGAAGCCGCCCTCGCGCTTGCCGCTGAACACGTTCTTGCCGGTGCCGGCATGCAACAGGCTCTAGTGGATATGCATCGCACTGCCGGGCTCGGTCTCCATCGGTTTGGCCAGGAAGGTGGCATACACCCCGTGCCGCAACGCCGCCTCGCGCATGGTGCGTTTGAACAGGAACACCTGGTCGGCGCGCGACAACGCATCGGCGTGGGTGAAATTGACTTCCAGCTGCGCGGCGCCGGATTCGTGGATCAAGGTATCCACGTCCAGCTCCATCGCATCGCAATAGTCGTACATCAGATCCAGGATCGGGTCGAACTCGTTCACCGCATCGATCGAATACGATTGCCGCGCGGTTTCCGGGCGCCCGGAGCGCCCTGCCGGCGGCAGCAGCGGAAAATCCGGGTCGGTGTTTTTCTGCACCAGAAAAAATTCCAGTTCCGGCGCCACCACCGGCTGCAACTTGACCTCGGCATAGGCCTCGAGCACGCGGCGCAGCACGTTGCGCGGCGCCAGTTCGTGCGGCTGCCCGTCCTTGGTGTAGCAATCGTGGATGACCTGCGCGGTGGGGTCGGCGGCCCACGGCACCATGCGCACGGTGGAGGCATCCGGGCGCAGGTGCATGTCCGAATCCGATGGCGAGGTCAGCGCGTAGTAATCGTCCGGAAAATCGCCGGTGACCGTGGTGGCGAAGATGCCTTCGGGCAGGCGCGTGCCGTAGTCATGGGAAAACTTGTCGGCTGGAATGATCTTGCCGCGCGCATTGCCGGTGATGTCTGGTACCAGGCATTCCACTTCGGTGATGTGGCGCTCCTTGAGCCACCGGCGCAGCGCGCTCTCCGGCTGCTTGGGCGTGGACTTGCGCGAACGTGTACGGATCGACATGCGAGCTCACTTTCCGCGCTGGGCGGCGTACTGGCGACAGGCCTCGCCAAAGGCCTGGAAGATGGCACGGTAGAACGGATGCTGTGTGACACGCCACTCCGGATGCCACTGCACCGCGAGCAGAAACCCCGGGCCAGGGCCGCGAAAGGCCTCGATCAGGCCATCCGGCGCGGTGGCTTCCACCACCAGCCCCGCGGCCAACGTGGCGATGCCTTGCCCATGCAGCGAGTTCACCTGCACCTGCGCGGTGTCGCTCATGCCGGCCAGCCAACCGCCCGGCTGCAGCTGCACCGGATGCGCGGGGCCGTATTGGGTGTCCAGCGGCGCGCTGCGGTCTTCGCGATGGTCCGCCAGGCCCGGCACCTCGTGCACGCGCTGGTGCAGGCGCCCGCCGAGCGCCACGTTGACCTCCTGCAGCCCGCGGCAGATGGCCAGCACCGGCAGGCCGCGCGCCAGTGCCTGCGGGATCAACGCCAGGCTGGTGGCATCGCGCGCGGGATCGTGCGGGTTGCCCTCCCAACTGGGTTCGTTGCTGTAGTGATGCGGTTCCACATTGCTGACCGCCTCGGTCAACAGCAGGCCGTCGAGCCGCTGCAGCCAGGCGCCGGCATCCAGCGGCGGTTGCAGGCTGGGCAACAGCACCGGCTGTGCACCGGCCGCCTCCACCACCGCGCGCACGTACTTCTCGCCCGCTGCCAGGAACGGGTGCGGCCCGTGCAGGCTGCGGTCGGTCGGCAACCCGACCAGGGGAACCATGGTCATCAACGCACTCCGCTGGCGGTCCTTCGAACTTAGCGCGCCGCCCGGTGCATTGCCACCGTGCGCACGCAACTCCTGCACCTGCTCACGCCCGCTTTGCTACGCTGGCCCGCGATTTCACAGGTGTGGCCCATGGCAACCGAAACCCGTGTCGCGTCCCTGCCCAGCACCGATGCCGCCACCCTGGCCGCGATCGAGGGCTGTGCGCTGGTGGACCTGCTGCTGCCCGATACCAACGGCGTGTTGCGCGGCAAGCGTGTCACCCGCGAGGCGCTCGACAAGGTCTACCGCGACGGCGTGTGCCTGCCGATGTCGCTGATCGCCACCGACATCACCGGCAATACGGTGGAAGAAACCGGCCTGGGCTACGCCATTGGCGACGCCGATCGCGTCTGCCGCCCGATCGCCGGCTCACTCCGCCCGGTGCCATGGGCGCCGCAGCCGATGGCGCAGCTGTTGCTGGCGATGCACACCCCCGACGGCGCCTTGTTCGAGGTCGCCCCGCGCGCGGTGCTGCAACGCGTGGTGCAGGGGTTCGCCGCGCTGGGCCTGACGCCGGTGATCGCCGTGGAGCTGGAGTTCTACCTGTTCGACGCCATGGCCGATGCCCAGGGCCGCCCGCAGACGCCGCGCGATGCATACACCGGCGAGCGCAACACCAGCACGCAGGTGTATGCATTGCAGGACCTGGACGACCACCGCAGCTTCACCGATGCCGTCACCGCGGCGTGTCGGCAGCAGGGCATTCCGGCCGATACTGCGGTGGCCGAATACGCGCCCGGGCAGTTCGAGATCAACCTGCAGCACCGCGCCGATGCGGTGGCCGCGTGCGACGAGGCGCTGCTGCTCAAGCGCACCATCAAGGCGATCGCGCAGCAGCAACACCTGCTGGCCAGTTTCATGGCCAAGCCGTTCGCTGGCCAGGCCGGCAGCGGGCTGCACGTGCACGTCAGCCTGCTCGATGCCGCGGGCCACAACGTGCTGCACGGCACAGCGGATGCGCCGGCCGCCGCTCTGCGCCATGCCATTGCCGGGTTGCAACGGCATGCGGACGCATCGCTGCTGCTGTTCGCGCCGCATGCCAACAGTTACCGCCGCTTCGTGCCGAATGCGTTCGTGCCGCTGGACGCCAGCTGGGGCTTCAACAACCGCACCGTGGCCTTGCGCATCCCGCACAGCGATGCGCACAACACCCGTATCGAGCACCGCATCGCCGGCGCCGATGCCAACCCCTACCTGGTGGCGGCGGCCGTGTTGGCCGCGATGCTGGACGGCTTGCAGCACCCCGGCGACCCCACCGCCCCGGTGCAAGGCAACGCCTACGCGCAGGCGACCTTCACCCCGCGTACCTGGCAGGGCGCGGTGGATGCGTTCCTGCGCAGCGACTTCATCGCCACCCAATTGGGTACGCAGTTCCAGCATGTGTTCGGCCAGCAGAAGCAGCGTGAGCTGCTCGACTATCAGGCGGTGGTGCCGGACCTGGACTACGCCCGGTATCTGCGGACGGTCTGATGGCCACCGCCTTGCCCGCCGGCTCGACTGACGCACCGGGCAACGGGTATCCCGACAGCTGGTATGCGCGCAGCACGCCGCCCTTGCCTGCGCAGGCGCCGCTGCACGGCGCGCAGCGCAGCGATGTCTGCGTGCTCGGCGCCGGCTACACCGGGCTCACCGCGGCGCTGGCGCTGGCCGAGGCCGGCTACCAGGTCACCGTGCTGGAGGCCCGGCGGATTGGCTGGGGCGCCTCCGGGCGCAACGGCGGTCAGGCCATCGTGGGCTATGGCTGCGAACAGGACACGCTGGAAGCGCTGGTCGGCGACCGCGATGCGCGGCTGCTGTTCGACTATTCGCGCGATGGCATGCGGCTGCTGCGCGAACGCATCGCGCGCCACGGCATTGCCTGCGACTGGCGCGACGGCCACGCGCACGTGCCGTTGAAGCCACGCCAGGTGCAGGCCCTGCAGCGCGGCATCGTGTGCATGGCCGAACGCTATGACTATCCGCTGCAGTGGTGGGACCGCAGCCAGCTGCGTGCGGAGCTGGACAGCCCGCTCTATCTTGGCGCCATGTTCGACGCGGCCAGCGGCCACTTGCAGCCCCTAGCCTATGCGCTGGGGCTGGCCCGCGCAGCGCTGGCCGCCGGCGTGCGCATCTACGAGCACAGCGCAGTGACGCGGGTGCAGCAGGGTGAGCGGATCGTGCTGCACACCAACCAGGGCAGCGTCTCGGCGGAGTTCGGTGTGCTTGCCGGCAACGCGCTGCTGCGCGGCATCGCCGCACCGCTGGAGCGCCGCATCATGCCGGTGGGCACCTACGTCGGCGCCACCCCGCCGCTGGGCGCCGCGCGGGCCCGCAGCCTGATCCGCAACGACATGGCGGTGGCGGATACCAACTGGGCCCTGGACTACTACCGGCTCAGTGCCGACCACCGGCTGCTGTTCGGCGGGCGGGCCAGCTATTCGTCGCTGCCCCCACCGGGGCTGGCGCGGCTGATGACCCGCCGCATGCACACCGTATTCCCGCAACTGCGCGACGTGCCGCTGGAAACAGTCTGGGGCGGCTACGTGGACATCTCGGCCAACCGGGCGCCGCACTGGGGCCGGCTGGCCCCGAACCTGTATTTCGCACAGGGCTTTTCCGGCCACGGGGTAGCTGCCACCGGGCTGGCCGGCCAGGTCATCGCCGAGGCCATCACCGGCCAGAGCCAGCGCCTGGACGTGTTCGCCCGCATTCCGCACGCGCCCTTCCCCGGCGGCCGGCTGCTGCGTACCCCGCTGCTGGTGGCGGCGATGAGCTGGTACCGGCTGCGCGATGCGCTGTGGTGAGTGCGACGCAGTGCTCAAGTTCTGCCGAACCGAGCCGTTAGCTGACCTGACGGTTCGATCCAGACGGCTGACCGATGTCCCCAGGCACCCTACATCGCAACAGTGAAAGCGAAGTCCTGCCGCAGCGCGTGCTGCTGGTGGAGAACTCGCGCACGTTCACCAGCATGCTGCGCGAGGCCATCGAGCAACGCGTGGAGCTGCCGGTCACGGTCGTATCGACCCTGGCCGAAGCCGCACGCGTGCTGGACGAAGAAAGTGGCTGGTTCCTGGTCCTGACCGGCCTGGTACTGGTGGACGGCGACCGCGACAAGGTGGTGGAGTTCTTCCTCTCGCGCAACCTGCCCACCGTGGTGGTCAGTGGCGTCTACGACGAAGACCTGCGCCAGCGCGTGCTGCAGCAGCAGATCATCGATTACGTCCTGAAGAACGCGCCAGGCAGCATCGAATACCTGGCCTGGCTGGTGCAGCGCCTGGAGCGCAACCGCCGCATTGGCGCGCTGGTGGTGGACGACTCGTTGTCTGCACGCACCTATGCTGCGGCGTTGTTGTCGATGTATGGCTACCGCGTGGTGCTGGCTGCCGACGGTGCTGCCGGGCTGCAGGCGATCGAACGCGACCCCGGCATCCGCCTGACCATCGTCGACCAGGAAATGCCCGGCATGGAAGGGGTGGAATTCACCCGCCGGCTGCGTGCGATCCGCTCGCGCGACAAGGTGGCGGTGATCGGCATCTCCGGCAACAGCGATTCGTCGCTGATCCCGCGTTTTCTCAAGAACGGCGCCAACGACTTCCTGCGCAAGCCGTTCTCGCGCGAAGAATTCTTCTGCCGCGTCTCGCAGAACGTGGACCAGCTGGAGCTGATCGGCACGCTGCAGGACCTGGCCACCCGTGACTTCCTCACCGGCCTGCCCAACCGGCGCTATTTCCTGGAGCAGAGCCAGCGGGTGATCCCCAAGTTGCTCTCGGAAGACCAGACCGTCACCGCGGCGATGCTGGATATCGATCACTTCAAGCACATCAACGACACCTGGGGCCATGAAGCCGGCGACCAGGCGCTGCGTGCGGTGGCAGCCTCGGTGTCCGGGCACGCCCGCCCGCAGGATCTGGTGGCCCGCTTCGGCGGCGAAGAATTCTGCCTGCTGGTTCCGGGGCTGGATGCCGCCAACGCCACGGGTTATTTCGAAACCCTACGCGAGCGCATCAGCGCCCTGCGCGTGCGTATCGGCGACGAGACGCTGAGCATGACCGTGAGCATCGGCGTGTGCATCGCCACCCAGCGTGACCAGTCGCTGCATCACCTGCTAGGCGAAGCAGACAAATACCTCTACCTGGCCAAGGCCGGCGGCCGCAACCAGGTGCGCCTGGCCAGCTGAGCCGCAGCGCTGGCTTGATCCAGATCAACGCGCATGGCGCGCGTGATGCCTATCGTGCGCCCATCGCATGGGGCAAGGCATATCGATGGCACTGCTGATCTGGCAGGACGAGCTCAACACCGGGATCGAGGTGATCGATCACCAACACCGCCGCATCGTGGAGATGATCAATCACCTGTACGTGGCGCAGACCAGCCTGCAGCGGTTGGTGGTGTCGGACGTGATCGACGAATTGATCGACTACACGTTGTCGCATTTCGCCTTCGAAGAAGAGCTGATGGAAGAAGCCGGCTACCCCTTCAGCCACGCCCACCAGCGGGTGCACGCGGTGTTCGCCAAGCGCGTTGGCGACTATCGCCTGCGTTTCCAGGCGGGCGAAGATGTCAGCGACGAACTCCGCAACATGCTTTCGCGCTGGTTGTTCAACCACATCCGCGGCGACGACCAGGCCTACGCCCCACAGGTGATCGCGCACCTGGATCAATTCAGCCGCACCCATCAACACGGCAGCTGGCTGGGACGGACGCTCAAGCGCTTGTTTCGCTGATGTATCGCGTGGCTGAGCCCGCGTAGGAGCGCGCTTGCGCGCGACCAAGCGTCGTCGGTAACGCCCGTCGCGCGCAAGCGCGCTCCTACGGATATGTGGCCCATTTTCTTCAGCGCCACGGTGCATCAACTGCGCGCACTCTCTGGGCACGTCATTTCAATTCAGAACAAGCAGCCTGGTAGGAGCGCGCTTGCGCGCGACCAGACTTCACCGGCGTTGCAGTCACACTCAAGCGCTCAGATGCTCAGACGCGCGCCTACCTCAGCGCCGCGATCGACGTGCCAGCATCAACGCAAACAGGCTCAGCACCGCCGCACCGCCGAGGTAATAACCCACCGCCTGCACGCCGTAGCGTGCGGCCAGTTGGGTGGCCACATACGGTGCCGGTGCCGCGCCCAGGATGCTGGCCAAATTGAACGACAACGACGCGCCGGTGTAACGCACTTCGGTGGGGTACAACTCGGCCAGCAACGTGCCGCACGGGCCGTAAGTCAAGCCCATGAAGAAAAACCCCAGCGACAAAAACGCCAGCACCTGCAGCGGGTGATTGGCCTGGAATAACGGCGCGAACGCCAGGCCGAAGGCCACGATCGCCACGCTGGCCAGCATCATTGCCAGCGGCGCGCCGTGGCGGTCGCCGAACTTGGCTGAGATCGGAATCCCAAGCGCGAAAAAAACGATGCCGGCCATCTGCAGCAGCAGGAACTGCTCCTTGTCGTAGCCCAACGTCTTGGTGCCGTAGCCCAGCGCAAACACCGTCATCAGGTAGAACAACACGAACGTTGCAAACGCGCCCAAGGTGCCGATGATCAGTGCCGGCCAGTGCTGCGCAATCACCGTGCCCAGCGGCAGCCGCACACGGGTGTTGCGATCCAGGGCTTTCTGGAAGTCCGGGGTTTCGGTGATGCTCAGGCGCACCCACAGACCGGTGAGCACCAACGCGGCGCTGGCCAGGAAAGGGACGCGCCAGCCCCAGCGCATGAACTGCGCATCGTCCAGCAGCGCGCCCATGCCCAGAAAGGTGCCGGCGGAGAGCAAAAAGCCCAGCGGCGCGCCCAATTGCGGGAACATGCCGTACCACACGCGCTTGCCGGGTGGCGCGTTTTCGGTCGCAAGCAGCACCGCCCCACCCCACTCACCGCCCAGGCCCAACCCCTGGCCGAACCGGCACAGCGCCAGCAGCAACGGCGCGAACACGCCGATCTGCGCGTAGCTGGGCAGCAGCCCGATCGCCACGGTGGAAATGCCCATCGTCAGCAGTGCTGCCACCAGCGTGGCCTTGCGCCCGACACGATCACCGAAGTGCCCGAACACCGCCGAGCCCACCGGCCGCGCGATGAAGGCCACCGCGAACGTCGCCAGCGACTGCAGCATGGCCGCGCCGCCATCGCCGGCCGGGAAGAACAACGTGGGAAACACCAGCACCGCCGCAGTGGCGTAGATGTAAAAGTCGAAGAACTCGATGGTGGTGCCGATCAGGCTGGCGAACAGCACGCGCGCAGGCGAATTGATGGGCGTGGCGGGCGGCGTGGCGGCAGTCATCGAGGATCGGCATCCGTTGGAAACACGGCCGATTCTCGCAGATCACACCGCGGCATTGCGCAGCCTCCGCCAACCCGCAAAAGTTGCATGCGTTACCGAACCACACACAGTGCGTTGCGTGTCACGGTTGGCCCGGGACCGTCCGGATGAAGAACGACGCCGTCTTGTGTTGAAGGCGAGACGGAGGCGTCTGTAGACAAGCGCTGTGCCTGGAGACGTCAGCTGCTCTCAACACGGAAGAGGTACATCACTACCGAAGCGCGTGCTGATCAGCATGGTGTGCATCTGAAATCGCCCAGCCCGCCGCGCGGCAGAGAAACCTCACCGCGCCTGCAACGCCACACCGACGACGTTTCGAAATACGCTCGCCTGCGCAGCCTGCCCCCCGCAGCGGAGAGCAAGCGCCTTAACGTTACCCGTCCGCCAACGACCCACGCTGCGCATGCGCATCCACTCCCGCCGGCGTCAGCACTGCAAACTGGCGATCGCTGCGCTCCTCCACCCGGATCCAGCCCGGGCCCGGCTGGCCATCCAGATTGGCGCTGCCGAGCCAGGCCAGCGTGCGCAGCAACACGCTCATGCGCACGCCAAGCTGCTTGCACAGCCGCGCCAGCGATACGCCCTCGGGCGCATCGGCCAAGACCTGCAGCAGCTGCGCGGTGAGGTGCGGATCAGCGGACAAGCACCGCTCCGATATCACGCGGCGCGGCATCGGCCGTTTCTGCGCGATGCGGCAACACCACCACCGGGATCGATTTGGACGTGGGCGTGCGCGCTTCGTCGGCAAAACTCGACAGCGGCACCAACGCGTTGGTCTCCGGGTAATACGCGGCCAGGCAGCCGCGCGGGATGTTGTAGTCCACCAGCAGGAAGCGCCGCGCCTCGCGGTGCACGCCGTCCTCGCACAGGCTTTCCAGGTCCACCCAGTCGCCAGCCTTCATATTCAAGGCCGCGATATCCGCGCCATTGATGAACAACACGCGGCGCTCGCCGAACACGCCGCGGTAGCGGTCGTCCAGGCCATAGATGGTGGTGTTGTATTGGTCGTGCGAGCGCGTGGTGGCCAGCGTGAACACCATCTGCTCGCCGCGGCTGCGCCGCGCGCGATGGATCGGGTTGTCGGTGGGCACTGCATGCGGCTTGAACACCGCGCGTTGCTCCGGCGTCACCCACTGGCGGTCGCTCGCGGTATTGGACAGGCGGAAGCCGCCCGGCGTGCGCACGCGCTGATTGAAATCCGCGAAGTCCGGGAACACCTGCGCGATCAGATCGCGAATGCGGTCATAGTCGCCCACCAGCCAGCGCCAGCGGATCGCGCTGCGCGCGCCCAACGTGGCCTCGGCCATGCGCGCCACGATCGCCGGCTCGGACAGCAGATCCTGCGACGCCGGCGGGTTGATGCCCGCCGACAGGTGCACCATGCTCATCGAATCTTCCACGGTGACGCCTTGCGAGCCGGCGTCCTGGATGTCGATTTCGGTCCGTCCCAGGCACGGCAGGATCAATGCATCCTTGCCGTGCACCAGATGGCTGCGATTGAGCTTGGTGGTCACATGCACAGTCAGTTCGCAATTGCGCAGCGCGCGGTGCGTGGCGTCGGTATCGGGCGTGGCCGCCGCGAAGTTGCCGCCCATCGCGAAGAACACCTTGCCGCGCCCGTCCAGCATCGCCTCGATCGCACCAACCGTATCGAAACCGTCCGCACGCGGCGGGTCGAAACCGAACACCGACTGCAGCGTGTCCAGGAACGTGGCCGGCGGCTTTTCGTAGATCATCATCGTGCGGTCGCCCTGCACGTTGCTGTGGCCGCGCACCGGGCACACGCCTGCGCCGGGCCGGCCTAGGTGGCCGCGCAGCAACAGCAGGTTGGTGATCATGTGGATGGTGGCCACCGAATGCTTGTGCTGGGTGATGCCCATGCCCCAGCAGGCGATCACGCGCTCGGCCTTGAGGTAGATCTCGCCGGCCTTGCGCAGCGCGGCCTCGTCCAGGCCGGACTCTTCGACGATGGTGTCCCAGGCTTCCGCATGCACGTCGGCAGCGAACGCGTCGAAGTTGGCGGTGTGCTCGGCAATGAACTCCAGGTCCAGCAAACGCGGCGTGCCATCGCGCTGTGCCTGCGCATCGCGCTCCAGCACATGCTTGATCATGCCCTTCACCGCGGCCAGGTCGCCACCGATCTTGAGCTGGAAATAATCCGAGGCGATGCGCGTGGAGCCGTTATGCAGCATCTCCAGCTTGTCCTGCGGGTCGGCAAATTTCTCCAGACCGCGTTCGCGCAGCGGATTGAACGCGGCAATCGCTGCGCCACGCTTGGAGGCCTGGCGCAACTCGCCGAGCATGCGCGGATGGTTGGTGCCCGGGTTCTGGCCGAAGATCAGGATTGCATCGGCCAGCTCGAAATCATGCAGCGACACCGTGCCCTTGCCCACGCCGATCTGCGAGCGCAGCGCGGTGCCGGATGGCTCATGGCACATGTTCGAGCAATCGGGGAAGTTGTTGGTGCCGAACTCGCGCACGAACAGCTGATACAGAAATGCCGCCTCGTTGCTGGTGCGCCCGGAGGTGTAGAAGATCGCCTCGTCCGGCGTGGCCAGGCCATTGAGATGCCCGGCGATGTGCGCGAATGCGTCGTCCCAGCTCACCGGCACGTAATGGTCGGTGGCCGCGTCGTAGCGCATCGGATGCGTCAGGCGGCCCTGCCCTTCCAGCCAGTAGTCGCTGTATTGCGACAGCAGGCTCACGCTATGCGAGGCGAACAACTCCAGCCCGGCGCGGCGCGCGGTGGATTCAGCGGCCACGGCCTTGGCGCCGTTCTCGCAGAATTCAAAGGTGGACGTGTGATCGCGATCCGGCCACGCGCAACCCGGGCAATCGAAGCCGTCGGGCTGGTTGGCGTGCAGCAGCGTCTTGGCGCCCTGCACCGCGATGTCCTGTTCCATCAGGTGTTTGGCCACCGAGCGCAATGCGCCCCAGCCGCCCGCGGGATTGTCGTACTGTTTGATGGTTTTCTTGCTCATGCGGGCTCTCCCACGGCAACGCCCAGATCCAGGCGTTGAGGATGGCTGTAAACAACACAATCGTGATCGCGGGCAAACCCGATCAGGGTCAAACCCGCACTGTCGGCCAGGCTGATCGCCAGCGCAGTGGGTGCCGAAATCGCCGCCAACAGCGGGATTCGGGCCTGCGCAGCTTTCATGGCCATCTCGTAACTTGCGCGGCTGGTCACCACCGCAAACCCTTGCGTTGCATCGACGCGCGCACGCGCCAACGCACCGATCAACTTGTCCAACGCATTATGCCGGCCCACGTCTTCGCGGACCAACTGCACCATGCCCTGCGCATCGGCCCAACCGGCCGCGTGCACCGCGCCGGTCTGCGCCGCGATGGGCTGCCGCGCGTGCAGTGCATCCAGCGCGCGCGCCAACGCGTCGACATCGATGCGCAATGCCGACTGCAGGACCGGCGGCACACGCAACACTGCTTCGATCGACTCGTTGCCGCACACCCCGCAACCGCTGCGCCCGTCCAGATTGCGCCGCCGCTGATCCAACGCGGCCGCGCGCTCGGGCGGGATCTCGATCTGCAGCGAGGCGCCTTCCAGAAAGGTATCCACCGCCACCACCCGCAGGTCCTGCGGGTGGTCCACGATGCCCTCGCTAAACGAAAACCCCAGCGCGAAATCTTCCAGGTCTTCGGGGGTGGCCATCATCACTGCGAACGGCACGCCGTTGTAGTTGAAGGCGACCGGCATTTCGGCCGCCACCATGTCCTGCACGGTGGCGCTGCGGCCACCGCGATGGCGGCGGACCGTACGCACCACACTGCCGGGGCGCACGGGAGTGGAAGGCTGGCCGGTCATCTCATCTCAATGAAACAGCACGAAGGCTTTTTGCAGCGTGACCCAGATGCCGAATGCCATCGGGACGCCCACTGCCAACCAGGCAAACGCCACCAGCGCAGGATTGCCGCCGTGGCCGATGCGCGCCATGTCTTCTGGCGCCAGCACGGCCTGCCCACTGCGGTCCACCTTTTCGTGGGCCAGCTGCTTTTCGCGCGCCAGTTCGTCGGGCGTCATGAAGTGACGCGCGGCTACCGGGCGCACCAGCAGGTTGCAGATCAGACCAAGCACGAGCATGCCGGCGAGGATGTACATGGTGGTGTTGTAGACCTGTGACGGCGGGCTGCCGTGCGCCAGCTGGTACTCGCGCATGTAGCCAACCACCACCGGGCCGAGGATGCCGGCAGTGGCCCAGGCGGTGAGCAGGCGGCCGTGGATGGCGCCGACCATCTGGGTCCCGAACAGGTCGGCCAGGTACGCGGGAATGGTGGCAAAGCCGCCGCCATACATCGACAGGATGATGCAGAAGATGCCCACGAACAGCGCGACCCCGCCCACGCCACCGGCCGACGGCGCGGCCGCATACAGGCAGATGCCCAGCAGGAAGAACAGCGTGTAGGTGTTCTTGCGGCCGAGCTTGTCGGACATGCTGGCCCAGAAGAAGCGGCCACCGATGTTGAACAGGCTCAACAGGCCGGTGAAGCCGGCCGCAATCGCGGCGATGCTGGCCAGCTGCGCGGCATCCAGGCTGCCGAAGCCGGCATCCACACCGATCAGACGGCCGCCGAACACTTCCTGCAGCATCGGCGAGGACATGCCGATCACGCCGATACCCGCCGACACGTTGAGGCACAGCACGCCCCACAGCAGCCAGAACTGCGGAATGCCCCAGACCTTTTTCACGTGCACGTGGTTGGCAGTGATCATGGCGTTGTTGGAGGCCACCGGCGCGGTCCAGCCGGCCGGCGTCCAGCCGCTGGGCGGCACGCGGTAGCCGAAGGCGCCAGCCATCATGAAGACGAAATACAGCGCCGCCATCACCAGGAAGGTTTCCATCACGCCCACCGAGGTGGGGGTGGCGAAGTGGCGCATCAGCGCATCGGCCAGCGGGCTGCCGATCATCGCGCCGCCGCCGAAGCCCATGATCGCCATGCCGGTCGCCATGCCGCGGCGGTCCGGGAACCATTTGATCAGGGTGGACACCGGCGAGATGTAGCCCAGGCCCAGACCAATGCCGCCGATCACGCCCGAGCCCAGCCACAGCATCCAGATCTGGTGGAAGTGGATCCCGGCCGCGGAAATCACCAGGCCGCCGCACCAGCACAGTGCCGAGACCACGCCGGCCTTGCGCGGGCCGGCGCGTTCGAGCCAGCCGCCCCAGATCGCGGCCGAACAGCCCAGCAGCACGAAGAACAACGTGTACATCCACTGTAGTTCGCTGATCTTCCAGTCGCAGGTGGTGGCCACCATGCGCGCGAACAGGCCCATGTCGGCCGGGCAGGCGATCGATTCGGTGATGCCCAGCGCCTTGGACAACGGCAGCCAGAACACGCTGAACCCGTAGGCCATGCCGATGCACAAATGAATCGCCAAGGCAGCCGGCGGCACCAACCAACGATTAAAACCAGGCCGCGCCACAATGCGCTCCTTGGACAACAAACCGGCATCTGCGCCGTTGGCGTTCGCCACGGTGGACCCTTGCGTCATGCGTATTTCCCCTAACTGACTGATGTGAAGTCCATTGATGGCTGCGATCGATCTGCGCGATCCGATGGGTGCAGCGGCGACGCTTGGGTCCGTCTGGTGGTCGTCTCGCGCATCATCGACGATCACCACCGGTTTGCAACGCTTTACAGCGCGCCAAAGCGTCTCAAAAACCTGCCGCGCGCAGCCGCACGCAAGCGTTCCTTGAGGTTAGCGGCCGACGCTGCGACTAATTGACTAGTCCCTATGGATTAGGCCTACGGCCGCCACGCGGCCCGGGTGCGCCAGGTGCGCGCCGCTGCGGTTCCAGATGACGCAGCTGCTGCCGTAGAGTCGGCCCATCCCCGCCCCGGAGCCTGCGATGCACGACCACCCTTCGAGCGATGCCGCCCACGCGGCACAGACACCGGCGGCGATGGAGGCGTTCTGGATGCCGTTCACGGCCAACCGGCAGTTCAAGGCGCGCCCGCGCCTGCTGGCCTCGGCCGCAGGCATGTATTACCGCGACGTGGAGGGCCGGCAGATCCTGGATGGCACCGCGGGGCTGTGGTGTTGCAACGCCGGCCATGCGCGCGAGCGCATCGTGGCCGCGATCCGCGCGCAGGCCGGCACGCTGGATTTTGCGCCCACCTTCCAGATGGGCTCACCGCTGCCGTTCGCACTGGCCGAACGGCTGGCCGCGTTGGCCCCGCCGGGCCTGGGCCATGTGTTCTTCACCAACTCCGGGTCGGAAGCCGTGGATAGCGCGATGAAGATCGTGCTGGCCTTTCACCGCCTGCGCGGCGAGGGCCAGCGCACCCGCTTCATCGGCCGCGAGAAGGCCTACCACGGGGTTGGCTTCGGCGGGATGTCGATCGGCGGGCTGCCCAATAACCGTAAATGGTTCGGCCCGCTGCTGGCCGGCACCGATCACCTACGGCACACGCTGGATCTGCAGCGCAATGCGTATTCGCGCGGCCTGCCCGCCTTCGGAGTGGAGCTCGCCGACGACCTGGAACGGCTGATCACCCTGCACGACGCCTCCACCATCGCCGCAGTGTTCGTCGAACCGGTGTCCGGCTCGGCCGGGGTGATCCTGCCGCCGGAGGGCTATCTGCAGCGGCTGCGCGCCATCTGCGACCGCCACGGCATCGTGCTGGTGTTCGACGAGGTGATCACCGGCTTCGGGCGCGTGGGCGAGGCCTTCGCCGCGCAGCGCTTCGGGGTGACCCCGGACCTGATCACCGCCGCCAAGGGCCTGACCAGCGGCACGGTGCCGATGGGCGCGGTGCTGGTGGCCGATGCGATCCACGATGCCTTCATGCATGGGCCGCAGGCGGCGATCGAGCTGTTCCATGGCTACACCTATTCCGGACATCCGCTGGCCTGCGCCGCAGCCCTGGCCACGCTGGACACCTACGCCGAAGAACAGCTGTTCACGCGGGCAATTACGCTGGGGCCGCAGTGGGAGGAGGCGTTGCACAGCCTGCGCGGACTGCCGCACGTCATCGACATCCGCAACATCGGCTTGATCGGTGCGATCGAACTGGCGCCGCGCGAGGGTGCCCCGGGGGCGCGCGGTTACGAGGTGTTCGAACGCTGCTTCCACGAGGGCGGCCTGCTGGTGCGTGTCACCGGCGATGTCATTGCGTTGTCGCCGCCGTTGATCGTCACCCCCGACCAGATCGGACAAATGGTGGAGACGCTGGCCGCGATCCTGCGCAAGGTGGACTAAAGGCCTTTCAGTGCGAGCGGCCGCTCGCATTGGCGTGCCGACGCGCTGGCTGGCCAGTGTGTCACCGGGCCGCGCCATGGCCGGCCGCCCTGCCCGCCACACGGCGACGTCCCGTGCCGCTACGCTCCTTACTGCGAGCAATTAAGACCCGGCAACAGGCGCCCGCGTGTCATGCCAACGGGCGCCACGTCAAGCGCGCAAAGCCGGGGCAGGCTCACTACAATGCCGGCCCCGCTCCTCCCGCAGTTGCCGCATGAACATCGTTGTCAAAGAAGAACTCAAGGCCTACATCGACCCGCTGACGCCCGACGAGCACGAGGCGCTGGAGCGCAGCCTGCTGGCCGAAGGCTGCCGCGATGCGCTGGTGCTCTGGGGCGAGGTGCTGGTGGATGGGCACAACCGCTACGGCATCTGCCAGAAGCACGGTTTGCCGTTCCAGACTGTGCAGAATCCGCACTTCCAGTCGATGCAGGACGTGCATCTATGGATGATCGAGCAGCACCTGGGCCGGCGCAGCGTGTCGGACTTCCAGCGCGGCGTGCTGGCGCTGCGCAAGCGCGAGATCCTGGCGGCCCGCCAGCGCAGCCAGCGCGATGCCGATGCCGCCGGCAGCCCCCCGGAGGCAAGCGATGCCGAGCTGAGCGTCGATACCTCCGACGCCGCAGCGCGCCCGGCCGAAGCGCTGGACAGCCCGCCGTGGGAGGAGACCTCCACGCCAGTCAGCCGCGCCGAGCTGGCACGCGAAGCACGCCTGAGCAGCAACCAGGTGACCATGATCGAGCGCATCCACAAGCAGGCCGCGCCGGAAGTGGTGCAGGCGGTCAGGGCCGGTGAGATTTCGATCAGCGCCGCCGCCGCGGTGGCCACCTTGTCCGAAGACGAGCAACGCGCCGCCGCCCAGGCCGGCAAGGCCGAGCTGAAGCAGGCCGCCAAGCGGGTGCGCGACGCCAAGCGCAAGCCCAAGCCGGACGAGGCCGAAGGCGGCGAAGCCGAACGCCGCGACGTCAAGGCGTTGCAACGGCGCGTCACCGAACTGGAAAACGAGAACGCCGCCCTGCAGACCAAGGTCGCCGCGCTGCAGGCGCAGCTGGAGCGGCTGCGCGCCTGAGGCCGTGGTGGCAGGTCTCCGGCCTCCCGTAGGAGCGCCCTTTGGCGCGAGGGCATTCCCGGTAAGGCCCCATCGCGCCCAAGGGCGCTCCTACGTAAGTCACGCGTGCTATGAGAGAACGTAGTGCCCGTGTTGCACGCGCTGGTGGAGCACCTGCAGCTCAGCCGCGCGAGCGCGCAAGACACCGCAATCCCGTACGAGCGCCCTTGGGCGCGAGGGCACGCACGGTAACGCCTCTCGCGCCCAAGGGCGCTCCTACGTTAGGTACGGGGCTTTGAGAGACCAAGGTCACTCAGGCCGCTGAGACGCGCGACACACCGTAGGAGCGTACCCCGGCGCGACGGGCTTTGCCGGGAATGCCCTCGTGCCCGGGTGCGCCCCTACCGCCACCACACAGCGTGGACATGCCCTCGCATCCCGACTGGGTACACTTCGCGGATGGAACCACGCGTCAGCGACACCCGTCCGATCGATCCCCGCCGCGCACAGCTGCAGCGCATGAAACTGCTGGCAGTGGCCCTGTTGCTGGCCATGTTCGCCGGCTTCGTCATCAGCCACCTGATGGGCGAACACGGCATCTGGGCCTGGGTGTCGGCATTCTGCGAAGCGGCCACCGTCGGCGCGCTGGCCGACTGGTTCGCGGTGGTGGCCCTGTTCCGCCGCCCGATGGGCTTGCCAATTCCGCATACCGCGATCCTGCCGCGCGGCAAGGAGCGGCTGGCCGATGGGCTGGCGGGCTTCGTGCGCGATCAGTTCCTGGCCCCGGACGCGCTGATGGAAAAGTTGCGCGTGTTCGACCCGGCCAGTCGCCTGGGCGAATGGCTGTCCAAGCCGGAACAGGCGCGCATGCTGGCGCAGATGGCGCGCGGCTGGCTGCTACAGGCCCTGAACCTGCTGGATGAAGAAGCCGTCCGCCGCGCGATCCAGCGCTTCGTGGTCGACCGCCTGCGCAAATGGAATGCCGCCGCCACCGCCGGCGATGTGATGGCCTTGCTCACCACCGATGGCCGCCACCAGAAGTTGCTCGATGAGGTGCTGCTGCGGCTGGGCCAGTGGCTGGACGAAGAGAAGGTGAAGACCCGCACGTCAGCGCTGATCGTGCGCTACGCGCGCCGCGAGTGGCCCAAGCTGGTGGGCACGGTGAACTGGGTCAAGCCGATCGAAGAGATCGGCGACAGCCTGGCCGACCGCATGGCGCGCGCAGCGATCGACGAACTGCAGGACATCCTCACCACGCCCGAGCATCCAATCAGGCTCGACTATGAGGCGTGGCTGCAAACCTACATCGCCCGCCTGCGCGAGGAGCCGGAAATGGCCGCGCGCGTGGAAGAACTCAAGCAACGCGCGATCGAGCACCCTGCCCTGCAGGAATACGTGCAAGGCCTGTGGAGCGAGATCCGCGAAGCCCTGCGCAATGATCTGGCGAAGGAAGATTCCTCGATGGCCGCGCACATGGAGCGTTCGATGCAGTCGCTCGGCCAGTCGCTGTCACAAGACCCATCGCTGCGCGACGCACTCAACGTGCACATGCTCGATGCAGCCGACAAACTCACCACGCGTCTGCGTGCATCGGTCACCGAGCACATCGCATCGACGATGAAAAGTTGGGACGAACGTCACCTCGTCGAACAATTGGAATTGGGGGTCGGCCGCGATCTGCAATACATTCGCTTCAACGGAACGTTGGTGGGTGGATTGATCGGACTTGCGCTGCACGCCTTGTCGATCTGGCTGTCGTTCTGATGCTGCAACCGCAGCGGTGATCATCACGCACGTGAATGCACTAGCCGTGTGGTGGCCGTGTATGGTTTGCTGCGATACGTTGCGTCACACCGCAAGGCCGGCATCGCGTCGACCGCGGTAGGACGCAAGGCAACAGGCAAGGCAAAGGAAGAAACATGCCGCACGGCCGCTGGGATTTGCGCAGGAAATACGGACGCCGTGCCTCCATCGGCGCCGTCCTGCTGCTGAGCGCAGGCCTGATCGCCGCATTCCTGGTCGGCTTCGCGGTGCATCGGCATAACGAGCTGGAGCGTGAGCGGCGCTTCGATCTGGTGGTGCGGGTACTGGCGCGCAACATCAGCGAGCGCATGTACACCTTCGAGCATGGCCTGCGCGGCGCGCGCGGTGCGGTGATCGGTGCCGGCAGCGATGTGATCAGTCGAGATCGCTTCACCCGTTACAGCCGCTCGCGCGATTACCCGCGCGAATTTCCAGGCGTGCTCGGCTACGGCTACATCCATCGCGTTGCCGCCGCAGATGAAGCGGCCTTCCTGGATGCCGCACGCGCTGACGGTGCGCCCGATATTCAGCGCAGGCTGCTGGCGCCGTGGGATGGCGAGCGCTTCATCGTGCTGTATTTCGAACCGGAGTCATCCGGTAACCGCCCGCTAGGGTTGGATGTTGCGTCCGAGCCACGCCGGCGGATCGCAGCGATCGCAGCCGCGCGCAGCGGCCAGCCGACCATGACCTCGCCGGTCTCGCTGTCGGGCTACCAGACTCCCAGCGAAGGCGGCTTTTTGGTGTTGCTGCCGGTCTACCGCGAAGGCATGCCACTGCAGACACCGCAGCAGCGCATGGACGCGACCACCGGCTGGGCGTACGCGCCACTCAGCGTCAAACAGATGCTGGAGAGCACCCTGGGCGACCGCGATGATGTTGCGATTAGCCTGAGTGATCGCGAGGACACCCAGCACACCTTCTACCGGAGCGGCATTGCCGCGCCAGAAAGCATGCGCCGCGCTGCACACACCCAGCTGCTGCCAATCTATGGCCGCACCTGGGTGCTTACCGCGCGGCCCACGCTGCACTTCATCGGCTCACTCAACCAGAACTCGCCGTGGCTGATGGGCAGCCTGGTCCTGGGCACCGCCATTCTGCTGGCCGCGCTGCTCGGGCTGTATTTCAGTAACGGCCTGCGTCGCGAAGAGGTGCTGCGCAAGCAGATGGAACTGGCCGCCCTGGTCAGCCATTCCAGCGAAGCGATCGTGGCCGAAACACCAGACGGTGAAATCACGCACTGGAATCCGGCAGCCGAGGCCATGTTCGGTTATCCGGCCGATGTGGCGATCGGCCAGGACCTGACCACGCTGTTGTCGCCGCAACCTTATGCGATGCCGCAGATCGACCAGGACGAGGCACCGCCGGTCGCAGCCCTCTCCGCCGCGCAGACCATGCGCCACCGCGACGGGCATCAGGTGTTCGTGCTGGCGAGCAAGGCGCCGATCATCGAGCACGACAATGCGGTCAGCGGCCACTCGCATTTCTTCCGCGACATTTCCGAGCGTGTGCGCTCGCATCAGCGCATTGTCGATCTCAACGCCTCGCTCGAGCATCAGGTGGCCGAACGCACCAGCGAGCTGGTGCAGTTCTCGGTGCTGCAACGCGCGATCCTGGCGCACGCCGGTTACGCCATCATCGCCACCGATTCCAGCGGCTTTGTCACCCTGTTCAATCCAGCCGCAGAAAAACTGCTTGGCTACAGCGCCGACGATGTGATCGGCCGGCGCAAGGCCAGCCAGTTCATTGAAGCGGACGAACTGCAGGAGCGCGCACTGCGGCTGGCCGAACAGACCGGCACCCCGGTCGCCGGCACGCTGGAAGCGGTCGCTGCGCTCACCAGCCTCGGCCGCAGCGACACCAGCGAATGGACCTATGTCAGCCAGGACGGCCGTCGCCTGCCAGTGCTGCTGACCCTGAGCACGTTGCGCGACGACAACGACCAGGTGATCGGGTATCTGGGCGTGGCGGTGGATCTCACCGAGCAGAAACTGCACGAAAAACAGCTGCGCTTGGCAATGGACGCGGCCAGAAGCGCCAACCAGTCCAAATCGGATTTCCTGGCCAACATGAGCCATGAAATCCGCACGCCGATGAACGCCATCCTGGGCATGCTGTACCTGCTCCAGCGCAGCGAGTTGCCGGGCGCCGCGCAGGACATGGTGACCAAGATCGACCGCTCGGCACGGTCGCTGCTGGAGATCATCAACGACATCCTGGACTTCTCCAAGATCGAAGCCGGGCGCATCGATCTGGAGCGCGCACCGTTCGACCTCAATCAATTGTTCGACAACATCGCCGACCTGATGCGCTCCTCGCTCAGCGCCAAGCCGGTGGAGATGATCGTCGAGCCGTTGCCGCGCGAATGCCGCTGGCTGCTCGGCGATGCGCTGCGTATCAACCAGGTGCTGGTCAACCTGGTCGGCAATGCGATCAAGTTCACCGAACAAGGCGAAGTGGTGCTGTCGGTGCGCCGCTTCCCCAGTGGCGACCCCAACAAGATCAAGCTGCTGTTCTCGGTACGCGATACCGGCATCGGCATCTCCAAGGAAAAGCAGAGCCTGATCTTCTCGCCGTTCCTGCAGGCAGATACCTCCACCAGCCGCCGCTACGGCGGCAGCGGGCTGGGTCTCACCATCAGCCGGCGCTTGATCGAACTGATGGGCGGCGCGCTGGAAGTGGAAAGCGTGCCCGGGCGTGGCAGCGAGTTCTATTTCGTGATCACGTTGGAAAGAACCGACCCGCCCAAGGCCCAGCAGGAAGCGGCGCTACTGCCGCCCGAATCCATGCCGCGCGTGCTGATTGCCGACGACCACGATGCGGCCTTGAACAACCTGGTGCGGATCGCTACCGAGCTGGGCTGGCGGGTGGATGCGGTGGCCAGCGGCCAGGCCGCGATGCAAGCGATCGAAGACGCCACCGAACCGTACGACATCTTCCTGCTGGACTGGCGCATGCCCGACATCGACGGCGTGGCAATCGCGCGCCAGGTGCGTGCCCGCGCCACACCGGGCCGGCATCCGGTGATCGTGATGGTCACCGCCTACGAACGCCGGCTGCTGGAGCAACACCCCGAGCAGCAGGACCTGGATGCGGTGATGACCAAGCCGGTGACCAGCGCTGCGCTGCATCGGCTGGTGGAACAATTGGTCGACGAGCGCCCCAAGGCGCGCCCGAGCACGCCAACCTTCGTCGCGCGCCGGCTGGAAGGCGCGCAGCTGCTGCTGGTGGACGACAGCGAGATCAACTGCGAAGTGGCACAGCGCATCCTCGAAGGCGAAGGCGCCATGGTCACCGTGGCCCACGACGGCGAGCAGGCGGTGAACACGCTCAAGCGCGCGCCGGACCTGTTCCACCTGGTGCTGATGGATGTGCAGATGCCGGTGGTGGATGGCTACGAGGCCACCCGCCGCCTGCGCCAGATTCCGTCGCTGGCCAGCCTGCCGGTGATCGCGCTGACCGCCGGTGCCTTCCGACCGCAGCAGGAAAAAGCGCTGGAAGCAGGCATGAACGGTTTCATCGCCAAGCCCTTCAACGTGGAGGAACTGGTCACCGCAATCCGGCACTTCCTGCAGCCCGGCAGCCGGCGGGTATCCTCGCTGCCGCACGAACGCGCGCCGGCCGCAGGCCCGGAGTGGGCGCACACCGATCCGCTGCTGCTGGATGCCGCACGCGCGCAAAGCCTGTGGCGCGAGCGTGAGCCGTACGAGCGCTACCTGCTCAAGTTGCTGCGCGACAACCCCGACCCGGCCGAGACCGCCGCCGCGCATCTGCGCAACAACGAGCTGCCGGCGATTGGCGCACTGGCACACAAGCTGCGCGGCGCCGCCGGTTCGCTGGCCCTGCCCGCCCTGGCCGGCGCGTCGGGCGAGCTGGAATCGCGTGTGGAACAGGGCCATGACCTGACCGCCGCATTGCTCGCGCTCAAGGACACCATGGCGCAGACCACCGCGGCCATCCACGCCTTCCTGCAGACCAGCCCCAGCACACAAGATGCCGGGCAAACCGGTGCCGCCTTGGACGACGACAGCGCGCTGATCCTGGAAAACGCGTTGCGCAGCGATGATGCGGACAAGATCGACCACGCGCTGCTGATCTGTGCCCCACGTCTGCCACCGCCCTTGCAGGAAGACCTGCAGCGCGCCGTGGACGACTTCGATTTCCGCCGCGCCGAAGCCACCCTGCGCGATTGGCAAGTCAACCACCCACGCTGACCGTGTCCCCGTACCGGTTCGCAAGGATTCCGCATGCCAGCCCGTCCCCTGCTCTGCGTTGACGATGAATCCAGCAATCTGGCCACCCTGCGCCAGTTGCTGCGCGACGACTATCCACTGGTATTCGCCAAATCCGGCGGTGAAGCCCTGGATGCGGTGGCCCGGCATGCGCCGGCGCTGATCCTGCTGGACGTGGAACTGCCGGACATGGATGGCTACGCAGTGGCGCGCACACTCAAGCAGGACCCGGACAGCACCGCCATCCCCATCCTGTTCGTGACCTCGCGCAGTACCGAGCACGACGAGCGCACCGGCCTGGAGGCAGGCGCCGCCGATTACGTGAGCCGGCCCTACTCCGCCGCCTTGCTCAAGGTGCGCATCGCCACGCATCTGACCCTGGCCGAAAATGCGCGCCTGGCGCAGCAATACCGCGACGCGATCCACCTGCTGGGCACCGCCGGCCAGGGCCAGGACGCGGACACCGGCGCGCATATCTGGCGCATGGCCGCCTATGCGCGCCTGCTAGCGGAGAAAGTCGGCTGGCCGCCCGCGCAGGCACAGCTGCTGGAAGATGCCGCGCCGCTGCATGACGCCGGCAAGATCGCCGTGCCCGGCAGCATCCTGCACAAGCCCGATTCCCTGGACGAGCACGAGCGCGAGGTGGTGCGCCAGCATCCGCAAGTGGGCCACGATCTGCTGCGGCACGGCCGCGGGCCGCTGTTCCAGCTGGCCGCCGATATCGCCCTGCACCACCACGAATGCTGGGACGGCAGCGGTTATCCGCAGGGCGTGGCGGGCGATGCCATCCCCGAAGCCGCACGCATCGTGGCGGTGGCCGATGTGTTCGATGCCCTGTGCGGGCGCCGCGCCTATAAGTCGCCGTGGGCGGTGGAAGACGCCATGCGCAAGCTCGACAGCATGGCAGGCAAACAGCTGGAGCCACGTTTGGTGCATGCATTTCGCGACGCCCTGCCGCAGATGCTGAAGATCAAGGACGCCTGGGATCGGGAGCGTTGAGAGCTGGGAATCGGGAGTAGGGAATCGGGAATGGGGGGGCACTGGGGGCGTTGTTGATTTTGGTGCTGTAGCGCGCACTTGGATTCGCCAGGCGGTGCGTCTGTCATGCGAGATGGCGAGAGTTCGGGCGATCGCTGGCCAACGATCTCGCCTAGTCGGGCACGCGCTTGCAAACCGCCACGTTGCGCACGCAGTGTTGCCCGCGGCGTGCTTGAACCATCTGGCCGGCAGGCGGACAATGCCCATGTTGCGCCGCACAACACCGTGCGACGCGGGCCGCTCCAGCCGTCGCACCGTGCTGTTGCAGCGGCCCCGCAACCGAGACTCCGATGTCCTCCAGCGTGTCCGAGGCCGGCGCAGCGCCGGCGCCGCGTTATCCCGATTACCGCATCATTTCGCTGATCCTGGCCTGCGCCATTTTCATGGAGCAGATGGATGCCACCGTGCTGGCGACGGCACTGCCGACCCTGGCGCGCGACTTCGGCGTGGCCGCGCCGGCGATGAGCATCGCCATGACCAGCTACCTGCTGGCGCTGGCGGTGCTGATCCCGGCCAGCGGCGCGATCGCCGACCGCTTCGGGCTGCGTCGCGTGTTCAGTGCCTCCATCTGGGTGTTCATCGGCGGCTCCATCCTGTGCTCGCTGGCCGACAGCCTGCCGACCATGGTGGCTGCACGGGTGCTGCAGGGCGCCGGCGGCGCGATGATGGCCCCGCTCGGGCGGCTGATCCTGCTGCGCACCGTGGAGCGCCGCCACCTGGTGTCCGCAATGGCCTGGACGCTGGTGCCGGCCTTCATCGGCCCGATGCTTGGGCCGCCGCTGGGCGGGTTCTTCGTGTCCTACCTGGACTGGCGCTGGATCTTCTACATCAACGTGCCAATCGGCATCGCCGGCTTTTTGCTGGTGCGGCGCTTCATTCCGTATATTCCCAGCGAATCTGCACCCGCGCGCTTTGATCTGCGCGGCTTCGTGCTGTGCGGCACCGCCCTGGGCTGCCTGCTGTTCGGGCTGGAAATGGTCAGCCAGGAAGATGGCATCCCGCGCGCCAGCTGGCTGCTGGCCATCGGTGGTGCCACGGCGCTGGGCTATCTGTGGCATGCGCGCCAGCATCCGGCACCGTTGCTGGATCTGAGCCTGCTGCGGATCGACTCGTTCCGGCTGTCGGTGATCGGTGGCGCGCTGATGCGCATTACCCAGGGCGCGCATCCGTTCCTGCTGCCGCTGCTGTTCCAGATCAGCTTCGGCTTCAGCGCCGCGCGCAGCGGGCGGCTGATCCTGGCCACCGCGCTGGGCGCGCTGCTGATGCGCAGCATCACCCCGCAATTGCTGCGCCGCTTCGGCTACCGCAACAGCCTGATCGGCAACGGCGTACTGGCCAGCCTGGGCTACATGGTGTGCGCGCTGTTCCGGCCAGACTGGCCGCCGGCGCTGATGTTCGGTTTGCTGCTGTGCTGCGGGGCGTTCATGTCGTTCCAGTTTGCCGCCTACAACACCATCGCCTACGAAAACGTGCCGGCCGCGCGCATGGGCCGCGCCAGCAGCCTGTACACCACGCTGCAGCAATTGATGCTGTCGGTCGGTGTGTGTGCCGGCGCGATGATCCTCAAGCTGGCGATGCTGGCGGGCGATCACCCGCAGCCGCAGCAACGCGATTTTTCGCTGGCGTTCTGCGTGGTCAGCCTGATCTCGCTCAGCGCCACGTGGTGGCACGTGCGCTTCGACAAGCATGCCGGGCAGGAAATGAGCGGGCATCGCGCCTGAGCCTGCGTCGCCGTGGCGACGCACTGCACTTGGCTGAGCGCGCGCCTGTCATCGCGTGATGGCTGATCAGGCGCGCGACGCTGCGGTGGTTGCACGCCTGCAGGCCGCAGCAACCAGCACCCCAGATCACAGCACCGTGCAACGCCCCGCCAGGCCGGACAGCGCAACGTCGCTGATCACCGCCGTTGGCGCAGCGCAGGCCGCAGCGATGATCGACACATCAAAACCAGCGGCGTCCGGCGACAGCGCGGTGTGGGTGATGCAGTGCTGCGTCATCATGCCGGCAAGCTGGATCGCTGCAACATTCGCACCGGCAAGCGTCTGTCCGAGCGAGGTGCCCAGAAAGCTATCGGCCTGATGCTTCTCGATCACCGTGCAGCCTTCGAGCGCCGCGGCAATCGCCGGATGAAACTCGGCGCCCACACTGCCATCGGCAAGGAACGGGCCATCGCCCGGTGCGGTGTGCCGGATGCCGATCACCACGTGGCCGGCCTGCTTGGCCTGCGCAATGTGCTCCAGGGCGCTGGCCAATGCCTGCTCGCTGTTCTCGATCGGGAAACGGCCACCGGGGAAGTAATCGTTCTGGATATCCACCACGATCAATGCAGTGTTCATGTGTTGCTCCTCGAATGTCAGGGGTTGCCGGGTGTGGCCAGCCACACGCCGGTGTGCAGCGGCGCAACGGGATCTCGGTGACGCGCAGCGGCACGAAAGCAGCAGGCAGCGGTTGATGTCGCTTCCGAAATCCACCGCCACAGCTTGACGGCGACATCCCGGCACCGATACTGGCCTGCGAGACCAACATCGATGAGATCGGGCCATGCGCACGCAACGTTCAGTCCACCCTAACCCTGCGCCGCTCTCGGTCGTGGTGGTGGCGCCAGCGGGCATCAGTCCCTTTCATCTGTCGGTGCCGATGATGATCTTCGACCTGCAGCCGGACGATCGCCCGCTGTTTACGCTGCGCATCGCCGCCGAAGACACGCGTGTCGCGCTGGCCGGAGGCCAGGTGGGCGTCACGCCGGACGGCGACCTGAGCCTGCTGGATCAGGCGGACGTGCTCATTGTTCCCGGCTGGGCCGATCTGGACCGTGCTCCCAGCGCCGCACTGCGCGCCGCGCTGGTCGCGGCGACTCAGCGCGGCGCGCACGTGGTGGGCCTTTGCTACGGTGCCTATGCGCTGGCCTATGCCGGCCTGCTGGACGGAAAACTGGCCTCGACGCATTGGCATGCCCAGGCCGATTTCCACCACCGCTTTCCGCGCGTTCGGCTGGACATGAATGCGCTTTACGTCGATGAGCAGCGCATCGTGACCTCGGCCGGAACCGGTGCGGCGCTGGATTGCTGCATGTATCTGGTGCGCAAGCTGTGTGGCGCGCGCCAGGCCAATGCGATCGCACGCATGATGGTGCTGCCCCCGCATCGCGATGGTGGCCAGGCGCAGTACATCGATCAGCCCGTGCCCGCCTCGCCACAGGATGCGGCCCTGAGCCGACTGCTGGACTTCATGCGCGCGGATCTGCAGCAGGATCATGCACTGGATGCACTGGCCGAGCGTGTGGCGATGAGCCGGCGCTCGTTCACCCGCCGCTTCCACCAGGCCACCGGCATGACCGTGGGTGAATGGCTCGGCGCCGAACGCCTGCGGCGTGCCAAGGATCTGCTCGAATCCACCGCGCTGTCGATCGAGCAGGTGGCCGAACGATCCGGTTACAAAACTGCGGTGTCGTTCCGGCAGCGCTTCAACCAGGCATTCCAGACCAGCCCGCGCGAATGGCGCAAGCGATTCACCCTGCTAGAGCAGGAATCGTTGCGGGTTTGAACAAGGCGTTTTCTGCGCATCGTCATGCGTTGCGTGACACGGATGACGCAAAAAAAAAGCGCCCGCAACTGCATGCGAGCGCTTTTCAAATCAGAGCGTCAGGCGACGCGGAGCACGCAGACCTTGCGTCCTGGGTGCAGCAACACGTAAACCGCCGCAGCCGTTGTTCCTGCCAGGCGTGGTCACGCTAATCACGCAGCACACCGGCACGCCTGCAAGGCCGAAAGCACCGGGCCACCACGCGCAACGCTGCCGCCTACCAAACGCACGACGGCGAAGCCGCAACTCCGCCGTCATGCCACACCTGCGATTACACGCCGTGCGCAGCCAACTGCCCCAACCGCTGCACGGCCACCGACACGGTCGGGTAGTCGAGCGTCTTCTGCTCGGCCACATCGCTCAGCATCGCCAGGGTGAAACGCAGGCTGGAGTCATCGCGTGCCAGCCAGTTGGCCACCTTGTCCTCGGCACTGGCGCCGGGCATCGACAACACCTGACCGGCCAGCGTGCGCTGGTGCGCGGCCAGCTCGTCGCGCAGCACGCCACGTGCCACCGCGTGCCAACGGCCGTTGACCTCCAGCGCGTCGATCTGCTCGAACAGCCAGGGCAGACGCAGCGCTTCGCCAAGACGGAAATGCACCTTGGAGACTTCCACCGGCTTGAGCTTGCGGGTGCGCGCCAGTTCGATGATGTCGAAGGCCGGTTCCAGGTAACGCAACTCGCACAGCTGTTGCGCCAGCTCGGGCGTGAGCCCCTTCTCCTGCCATTCCTGCACGCTGGCCTCGTACACCGGGCGCTGCGCATCCGGCAGCACGCCGGAGGCCACGCGGATGTCGTTGAACGGGCCGTGGTAGCGCTCCACCGCTGCAGTGATCCCCGGCATCTGGCCCGGGCGCGACAACAACCAGCGCACGAACGAGCGCTGCAGGCGCCAGATCACTTCCAGCGCGTCGATCTGCACCGATTCGGGCACCTTGCCGTCCAGCGCGTCGATCTGCGTCCACAGCGCGCGCGCATCCAGCGTTTCGCGGCTGATGGTGTAGGCCTTGGCCACTTCGGCAATGCTGCGGCCGGTGTCTTCCTGCATGCGCATCAGGAAGGTGGCGCCCATGCGATTGATGGTGGTGTTGGTCACCGCGGTAGCGATGATCTCGCGCTTGAGGCGGTGGCGCTCCATCGCATCGGCGTACTTTTTCTGCAGCGGCTGCGGGAAATACCGCTGCAGCTCCTTGGACAGGTACGGGTCCTCGGGGATGTCCGATTCCAGCAACTGCTGGAACGCCACCAGCTTGGAGTACGACAGCAGCACCGACAGCTCCGGCCGGGTCATGCCCTGCCCGCGTGCCTTGCGGGCAGACAGCTCGGCATCGGAAGGCAGGTATTCGATCTGGCGATCCAGCAGGCCCTGCAGCTCCAGCGTGCGAATGAAGTGCTGCTTGGAACCCAGGCGCTTGACGCTCATCCGCTCCATCAAACTGATGGCCTGGTTCTGGCGGTAGTTGTCCCACAGCACCAGGTCGGCCACTTCATTGGTCATCGACGCCAGCAGCTTGTTGCGCGCGTCGTAGGTGAGCTTCTTGGCCTGCACCACATCGTTGAGCAGGATCTTGATGTTCACCTCGTGATCGGAGGTGTCCACGCCGGCCGAGTTGTCGATGAAGTCGGTGTTGAGCAACACGCCGGTCTGCGCGGCCTCGATGCGGCCAAGTTGGGTCAAGCCTAAATTACCGCCCTCGCCCACCACCTTGCAGCGCAGCTCGCCACCATTGACGCGCAGGCCGTTGTTGGCGCGGTCGCCGACGTCGCCGTGCGACTCGCTGGACGCCTTGACGTAGGTGCCGATGCCGCCGTTCCAGAACAGGTCCACCGGCGCCTTGAGGATGGCGTTCATCAGCTCATTGGGCGAGAGCTGCTTGACGCTGGCGTCCAGCCCCAGCGCCTCGCGCACCGGTGCGCTGAGTTCGATCGACTTGAGCGTGCGCGGGTAGATGCCGCCACCGGCGCTGATCAGCTTGGCGTCGTAATCGGCCCAGCTGGAACGCGGCAACGCGAATAGCCGCTCACGTTCGGCGAAGGACACCGCCGCATCCGGGTTCGGGTCCAGGAAGATATGCCGGTGATCGAACGCCGCCAGCAGGCGGATGTGGCGCGACAACAGCATGCCGTTGCCGAACACGTCGCCGGACATGTCGCCGATGCCGACCACGCTGAAATCCTGGCTCTGGCAATCGCGTCCCAGTGCACGGAAGTGGCGCTTGACCGACTCCCACGCACCGCGCGCGGTGATGCCCATGCCCTTGTGGTCGTAACCGACCGAGCCACCGGAGGCGAATGCATCGCCCATCCAGAAGCCGTGGTCCAGCGCGAGGCCGTTGGCGATGTCCGAGAAAGTCGCCGTGCCCTTGTCGGCCGCCACCACCAGGTACGGGTCGTCCTGGTCATGACGCACTACCTGCGGCGGCGGCACGATCTTGCCGCCCACAATGTTGTCGGTAATGTCCAGCAGGCTCTGGATAAACAGCTTGTAGCAGGCGATGCCTTCGGCCTGGATCGCATCACGATCGCCGCCCACCGGCGAGCGCTTGACGTAGAAACCGCCCTTGGCACCGACCGGCACGATGACGGTGTTCTTGACCATCTGCGCCTTGACCAGGCCCAGCACCTCGGTACGGAAATCCTCGCGGCGGTCCGACCAACGCAGGCCGCCACGCGCCACAGCGCCAAAGCGCAGGTGCACGCCTTCCACGCGCGGGCCGTACACGAAGATCTCGCGGTACGGGCGCGGCTTGGGCAGGTCCGGCACCAGCGACGAATCCAGCTTGAAGCTGATGCAATGGCCGTGCTTGCCATCCTTGCTGGTCTGGTAATAGTTGGTGCGCAGCGTGGCGTCGATCACGTCGATGAAGCTGCGCAGGATGCGGTCTTCGTCCAGGCTGGAGACGCGGTCCATCAGCTTGAGCAAGGTGGCGCGGGAGGCTTCCTGCTGCGCGGCGCGGTCGCTGCCGCGCGCCTGCAGCACCGGTTCCAGTGCCTTCAGCGTGGCCTCGTCGCCGGCAGCCAGCACCGACAGCTGCTCGCGCAGACGCTCCTGCCCGGCAAGGATCTGCGCCTTGGTTTCACCGCCGGTGGACGGGTCGAAGCGTGCTTCGAACAATTCCACCAGCAAGCGGGCCAGCAGCGGGTAACGGGTAAAGGTGGCCTCGACATACGCCTGCGAAAACGGCGTGGCCGTCTGCAGCAGGTATTTGCAGTAGCCGCGCAGCAACGCGACCTGCCGCCAATGCAGGCCGGCAGCCAGGATTAGCCGGTTGAAGCCGTCGTTTTCCGCATCGCCATTCCAGATACGCTCGAACGCCTCGCCAAACGCCGCATCGGCGCTGCTGGCGTCGATGTGGCCGGCGGTGGATTCGACCTCGAAATCCTGGATGTAGACCGGCGTGTCGCTGACCTGCAAGCGGTACGGGCGCTCGGAGATCACTCGCAGGCCCATGTTTTCCATCATCGGCATCGCGTCGGACAACGGGATGTCGTCGAGCTGGCGGTACAGCTTCAGGCGCAGGCCGTCGCCGGTATCCAGGCGCACCGCGCTATCGCGGCGCACTTCCTGCAGGCTCAGATGCAGATCGTTAGGGCCATCCAGCGCGGCCAGGTGTTCGACGTCGGCGACCGCCGATTCGATCGACGAATCCTCGATGTAACCGGCCGGCAGCGCGCGGCCGAAATTGGCCGCCATGCGCAGGCCATGCGCTTCGCCATGACGGGCGACCAAGGCCTCACGCAGGGCGTCGTGCCAGTTGCGCAGCACGTGCGCCAGGCGGGCTTCCAGCGCGGTGGTGTCGAACTCCAGCGCCTCGCCACTCTTGGCACGCACGATCAAGTGCAACTGCGCCAACGGCGATTCGCCCAGCACCACGCTCGAATCGATGTACTCGCCATGCAGCGCATCTTTCAGCAGCGCTTCGATGCGCAGACGCACATCGGTGTTGAAGCGCTCACGCGGGATATACACCAGCGCGGAAATGAAACGGCTGTACTTGTCGCGACGCAGGAACATGCGGCTGCGCACGCGCTCCTGCAGCCCCAGGATGCCGATCGCGGTGCGATACAGCTCGTCCTGGTTGGACTGGAACAACTCCTCGCGCGGCAGCGTTTCCAGGATGTGGCGCAGCGCCTTGCCGCTATGGCTGCTTGGGGTCAGCCCGGACTTGCTCATCACGTATTCGTAGCGCTGGCGCACCAGCGGGATTTCCCACGGGCGGCGGTTGTATGCGCTGGAAGTGAACAGGCCCAGGAAGCGCTGCTCGCCGACGATGCGGCCCTTGGCATCGAATTCCAGGATGCCGATGTAATCCATGTAGCCCACCCGATGCACACGCGAACGTGCATTGGTCTTGGTCAGGATCAGCGCGTCCTTGAGCTTGGCCGAGGTGTTCAGGCCATGCGCGGCCAGCGAGGTCACCGGCCGTGCCGGCGAAATGTCATGCCCGCGCATCAGGCCCAGGCCGCTTTCTTCCACCGGCGCCAGCACCTCCTGGCCGTCCTGCTTCTCCACGCGGTATTCGCGGTAGCCGAAGAAGGTGAAGTGGTCCGAGGCCGCCCAGCGCAGGAATTCCTGGGCTTCGTGGCGGCTGATGTCGTCCATCGGCAAGCGGCGCGTGGCCAGGTCGTCGGCCAGCATCACCATCTTTTCGCGCATCGCGGCCCAGTCGTGCACGATCGCGCGCACTTCGGCCAGCACCTTGCGGATGGCCGCCTCCACCTTGGGCATTTCGTCGGCCGGCTGGCGGTCGATCTCCAGCACCATCAGCGATTCGCTCTTGCCCTCGCCCACCGCGGTGAGCTTGCCGCCCTTGTCGCGCGCAATGCGCAGCACCGGGTGGCCAAGCACGTGCACGCCGATCCCCAGTTCCGACAGCGTCATGCTCACCGAGTCCACCAGGAACGGCATGTCGTCGTTGACGATCTGCAGCAGCGTGTGCGGCGACTCGTAGCCGTGGCTCTTCAGGGTCGGGTTGAACACCCGCACATTGACCGTGCCGGCCTTGCGCGTACGCGCAAACTCCAGCATGTCCGCCGCCAGCGCCGCCCACTGTTCCGGCGGGTGGTTGGGAAACTCGTCTTCTTCCATGCGGCGGTAGAAATCGGCGGCGAACAGCTGCACTTCCGACTGACGCGCGGCCGGGTAGCGCTTGCGCAATGCGGCAAACACCGGCTCGAGGGTGATCTCCTGCGGAGCAGTGGCGACCACGGGGACGGCACGTTCGGCGACCGGCTTGGCTGACGTCGTGGACGAGTTCGAAGCGGCTTTCTTGGCTTTCATGAGAGAGCTGGGATGCTCGGTGGAAAACCTGAATTGTACCGATGCACGATGACGACGCCTTGCTGCATAGCGCAAACGCAGGCAGGCCAGGCTTTTGCAAACTGGAGCAACGCCGGCGGCGGCGCATTACAGGAGTGAAGCGTCGCCCAACCGCCTCTTGAGGGCCTCGATTGCCCGCGCGCCAGACGGCGCAAGGCTTGCGGACCTGGGTCGCAGAAAAGTTGCGCAGACCAGGCGGGCGTCGTCAAGGCTGTTTAAAAACTAAACTGGACGGTATAGTCTACCGCCATGACCCCTCGTTCCCCCCGTGCTGCCCGGCGTTCGGACTGCGACCGCCGTATCCACGCTGCCGTGCACGCGCTGCTGGCCGAGCGCGGCATGCGGGTGAGCATGACGGCGGTGGCCGAGCGTGCGGGCTGTTCCAAGCAGACCCTCTACAGCCACTACGGCTGCAAGGAAAACCTGCTGCGCGATGTGCTGCAGGAACACGTACAGCTGGCCACGGTGCCGCTCGGGACTGCCACCGGCGACCTGCGTGAAGACCTGCTGGCCTTCGCATTGGCCCATCTTGACCGGCTCAATCGCCCGGATGTGCTACAGACGTGCCGTCTGGTGGAGGCGGAATCGCACCGGTTCCCCGGCCAGTCGCAGCAGATCTTCCATGAAGGCGTGGTTGGCATGCAGGAACGACTTGCGTCGCGGTTTGCACAAGCGATCGACGCCGGTCAGCTGCGGCATGACGATCCGCACTTCATGGCCGAGCTGCTGCTCAGCATGATTGTTGGCCTGGATTTCGACCGTCAGCGCTTTCAAGTGCCACACCGCGCCGGCCTGCCCGCCAGGCAGCAGTGGGCACAGTTCGCTGTCGACACGTTTATGCGTGCGTTCGCCGCGGTGGTCACGCCGCCCCGGACGCCCGCGCGTTCCTTTCTCACTTCAAGACCCTAACGGAGTTCCTCCTCATGATTGCCCCGCTCCGCACCTTCGGCCTGGCCTGTGCCATCACCGTGGCGCTCGCTGCCTGCAGCAAGCCCGAACAACAGCAGGCTCCGCCGCCGCCGGAAGTGTCGGTGCTGGAAATGAAACCGCAGACGCTGCCGCTGGAACGTGACCTGGTCGGTCGCCTCTCGGCGTTCCGCTCGGCCGACGTGCGTGCCCGTGTGGACGGGGTGCTGCTCAAGCGCCTGTACACCGAAGGCACCGACGTCAAGGAAGGCCAGCCGCTGTTCGAGATCGACCCGATGCCGCTGCGCGCAACGCTGCTGCAGGCACAGGGCCAGCTGGCTGCCGCCGAGGCAACCTATGCCAACGCCAAGATCGCCGCGCAGCGCGCGCGCAGCCTGGCGCCGCAGCAGTACGTCTCGCGCGCCGACATCGACACCGCCGAAGCCACTGAGCGCTCGTCCGGCGCCAGCGTGCAGCAGGCGCGCGGTGTGGTCGAGTCCGCACGCATCCAGCTCAGCTTCGCCAGCGTGACCTCGCCGATCACCGGCCGCGCCGGCATTCAGCGCGTCACCGAAGGCGCGCTGGTCGGGTCGGGTGAAGCCACCTTGCTGACCACGGTCGACCAGATCGACCCGCTGTACGTGAACTTCGCCATGAGCAGCGAAGAACTGGCGGCACTGCGTCAGGCGCAGAGCAGCGGCAACGTCCAGCTCAGCGGCGACGGCAAGTCCACCATCAACGTGGAACTGGGCAACGGCACGCAGTACCCGCACCCCGGCACGCTGGACGTGTCCGCGGTGACGGTGGACCCGAGCACCGGTGCGGTGTCGCTGCGCGCCACCCTGCCAAACCCGGAAATGGCGCTGCTGCCAGGCGCGTTCGTGACCTTCAAGGCCAGCCTGGGCCAGCGCAACAACGCCTATCTGGTGCCGCAGCAGGCGCTGCAGCGCGATGCCACCGGCGCCTACGCGCTGGTGCTGGGCAAGGACGGCAAGGTGGTCCGCAAGAACCTCACCGTGGATGGCCAGCAGAAGGGCCAGTGGATCGTCACCGCCGGCGTCGCGCAGGGCGATCAGGTCATCGTCGACGGCGTGCAGAAGGCGAAGGAAGGCCAGCCCGCCAAGGGCGTGCCGTGGGATCCGAACAAGCCCGCGCAGGGCGGCCAGCCCGGTGCGCCGGGTGCCGCCCCCGCCGCGGGTCAGGCCGGCAACGGCCAGGGCGCACCGGCGGGCGCCGGCAAGGCCGACGCTGCCGCTCCGGCGGCTGGCGAACAGCCCAAGTCCGATGACGCGGCCCAGCCGTCCGATTCCCAGTCCAAGCAGCAGTGACGGAACCCCGCCATGCCTAAGTTTTTTATCGAACACCCGGTCTTTGCCTGGGTGGTGGCGATCCTGATCTCGCTCGCGGGCGTGATCTCGATCCTGAATCTGGGTATCGAGTCGTACCCCACGATCGCCCCGCCGCAGGTCACCGTCACCGCCAACTTCCCCGGTGCCAGCGCCGATACCGCCGAAAAGGCGGTGACGCAGGTCATCGAACAGCAGCTCACCGGTATTGACCACCTGCTGTACTTCAACTCCTCGTCGGCCTCCAACGGCCGCGTGACCATCACGCTGACCTTCGAAACCGGCACCGACGCGGATATCGCGCAGGTGCAGGTGCAGAACAAGGTGTCGCTGGCCACGCCGCGCTTGCCTTCGGAAGTGACCCAGCAGGGTGTGGTGGTGGCCAAGGCCAACGCCGGCTTCCTGATGGTGGCCGCGCTGCGCTCGGACAACCCGTCGATCGACCGCGACGCGCTCAACGACATCGTCGGTTCGCGCGTGCTCGAGCAGATCTCGCGTGTGCCCGGCGTGGGCAGCACCAACCAGTTCGGCGCCGAGTACGCCATGAACATCTGGTTGAACCCGGAGAAGCTGCAGGGCTACAACCTGTCGGCCACCCAGGTGCTGACCGCGGTGCGTAACCAGAACGTGCAGTTCGCGGCCGGTTCGGTCGGTGCCGACCCCACCCCGCAGGGCATCAGCTTCACCGCGACCGTCTCGGCCGAAGGCCGTTTCAGCTCGCCGCAGGAGTTCGAAAACATCATCCTGCGTACCGATAACAACGGTGCCACGGTGCGGCTTAAAGACGTTGCACGCGTCACGGTGGGCCCGAGCAACTACGGCTTCGACACCCAGTACAACGGCAAGCCGACCGGTGCCTTTGGTATCCAGTTGCTGCCGGGCGCCAATGCGCTGAACGTCTCCGAGGCGGTCGGTGCCAAGCTCGACGAGCTGCAGCCCACCTTCCCGCAGGGCGTGACCTGGTTTGCGCCGTACGAGTCCACCACCTTCGTGCGTATCTCCATCGAAGAAGTGGTGCACACGCTGGTGGAAGCCATCGTGCTGGTGTTCCTGGTGATGCTGCTGTTCCTGCAGAACTTCCGCGCCACGGTCATCCCGACCCTGGTGATCCCGGTGGCGCTGCTGGGCACGTTCTTCGGTATGTACGTGATCGGCTTCACCATCAACCAGCTGACGCTGTTTGCGATGGTGCTGGCGATCGGCATCGTGGTGGACGACGCGATCGTGGTGATCGAGAACGTCGAGCGCATCATGAGCGAGGAGCACCTGGAGCCGAAGGCGGCCACCCAGAAGGCGATGACCCAGATCACCGGCGCGGTGGTGGCCATCACCGTGGTACTGGCGGCGGTGTTCATTCCCTCGGCCATGCAGCCGGGCGCCTCGGGCGCGATCTACAAGCAGTTCGCACTGACCATCGCGATGGCGATTGCGTTCTCCGCGTTCCTGGCGCTGAGCTTCACACCGGCCCTGTGCGCGGCGTTCCTGAAGTCCACCCATTCGGACAAGAAGAACTGGATCTACCGCACCTTCGACAAGTACTACGACAAGCTGGCGTATCGCTATGTGGGCGTGGTCGGCAACACGCTCAAGCGTTCGCCGGCCTGGATGGTGGTGTTCGTGGTGCTGGTGGTGCTGTGCGGGTTCCTGTTCACGCGCATGCCGGGTAGCTTCCTGCCGGAAGAAGACCAGGGCTTTGCCGTGGCCATCGTGCAGCTGCCGCCGGGTGCCACCAAGATCCGCACCAACGAGGCCTTCGCGCAGATGCGTGCGGTGCTGGAAAAGCAGCCGGCCGTGGAAGGCATGCTGCAGATCGCCGGCTTCAGCTTCCTGGGTTCGGGCGAAAACGTCGGCATGGGCTTCATCCGGCTCAAGCCGTGGGAAGAGCGTGACGTCACCGCCGAGCAGTTGATCCAGCAACTCAACGGTGCCTTCTACGGCATCAAGGGCGCGCAGATCTTCGTGGTCAACCTGCCCACCGTGCAGGGTCTTGGCCAGTTCGGCGGCTTCGACATGTGGCTGCAGGACCGTTCCGGTGCAGGCCAGGAGGCGCTGACCCAGGCCCGCAACATCGTGCTCGGCAAGGCGGCGCAGAAGCAGGACACCGTGGTGGGCGTGCGCCCGAACGGCCTGGAAAACTCGCCGCAGCTGCAGTTGCATGTGGACCGCGTGCAGGCGCAGTCGATGGGCCTGGAAGTCAGCGACATCTACAGCTCGATCCAGCTGATGCTGGCCCCGGTGTACGTCAACGACTACTTCTCCGAAGGCCGCATCAAGCGCGTCAACATCCGTGCCGACGACCAGTTCCGCACCGGCCCCGAGTCGCTGCGCAACTTCTTCACCCCCAGCAGCACGGCCACCGGTGCAGATGGTCAGCCGGGGATGATCCCGCTGAGCAACGTGGTCAAGGCAGAGTGGACCTACGCCTCGCCGGCGTTGAACCGCTACAACGGCTATTCGGCGGTGAACATCGTCGGTAACCCGGCCCCGGGCGGCAGCTCCGGCCAGGCAATGCAGGCGATGGAGGAGATCGTCAACAACGATCTGCCGCCGGGCTTCGGCTTCGACTGGAGCGGCATGTCGTACCAGGAAATCATCGCCGGTAACGCCGCCACGCTGCTGCTCGCCTTGTCGGTGGTGGTGGTGTTTCTCTGCCTGGCGGCGCTGTACGAAAGCTGGTCGATTCCGGTGGCCGTGCTGTTGGTGGTGCCGATCGGTGTGCTGGGTGCGATCACCTTCTCGATGCTGCGTGGCCTGCCGAACGATCTGTACTTCAAGATCGGCATGATCACGGTGATCGGCCTGGCGGCGAAGAACGCGATCCTGATCGTGGAGTTCGCAGTCGAGCAGCGCGCGGCCGGCAAGACGCTGCGCGAGGCAACGCTGGAAGCGGCGCATCTGCGCTTCCGCCCGATCCTGATGACCTCGTTCGCGTTCATCCTGGGTGTGTTGCCGCTGGCCATTTCCACCGGCGCCGGCGCCAACTCGCGTCACTCCATCGGTACCGGCGTGATCGGCGGCATGGTGTTCGCCACCGTGCTCGGCGTGATCTTCATCCCGCTGTTCTTCGTGGTGGTCCGCCGCATGCTCGGCGACAAGCTCGACGAGCCGTCCAAGGAATACCTGGCCGTGCAGAACGACAGCGGCACGCATCGCCCGGATCGTTGAGTCAGGCGTTCGCTGTAAACCAAAAAGCCCCGGCAATGCCGGGGCTTTTTTTTGTGTGCTGTAGCAACGAAACGCGATGCCCCGTAGGAGCGCCCTTGGGCGCGATGGAGCTTCACCGCCTCAGCGTATCGAAGTGATTCGACAGTGCGGATAGATCAGTTGTAGAGCCGCTGATCTGCGGCTTCGGTGCAGGCCCTTGCCCGCCTACCATCGCGGGACACGCTGCAAGTACGTCCCTGTAGGGAGTTTTGGTTGTCTGGACGTGACTGGAGAGTGCGGATAAATCAGGTGTAGAGCTGCTGATCTGCAGCTTTGCTGCAGGGCCCTTGCCCGCCTACCCTCGCGGGACACGGCGCAAGTACGTCCATGTAGCCTCTTACGCGGCATCCATGCCGCGTAAGGTCCCGCGACGGTAGGCAGGCAAGGACCAGTCGAGATGATCGGTGTGCATGGTTGCCAGCAGGGCATGACGTGCTTCTAATTGGCCAGCTATCGTGTTCTGCGAACCATGCCAGCAAGCCTGCGCAACGTGCGAAGCGACCAGCTTTTTATCCGGCTACCGACCAACGTCCTGGTGCGGTGCCCTCGCCGCTTGCGGGACCGTGTGGCGGCATGGATGCCGCCACCGAGCCCCCAGGGACGGGTTCACGGCGTGTCCCGCGAGCGGTGAGGGCACCGCACGCGCGACGAGCCAGGATTTTTGGCCGGCGCTGGGCGCTACTTCGGGACGGTCAGATAGCCGGCCTGCGGGCGCCGGTGGAGCCACGCACCACGCAGCGGCCGGTCATCACCATGCGGCGGATCGGCAGCTGCGGGCTGGCCAGGCGTTCGAGCAGCAGCGACATCGCCGCGCGGCCCATGTCCTCCACCGGCTGTTCGACCACTGTGATGCCCGGTTCGACCAGATCGGTCCAGCGCTCGTTATCGAATCCCGCCAGCGCCAGGTCCTGCGGCAGCCGCAGGCCGGCCGTACGTGCGGCCTTCAATGCGCCCATCAGCAGCAGGCTGTTACTGGTGACGATGGCCTCGGGGCGGTCGGTGGCCGCCAGCCAGTGCTCCAGTTCGGCAATCGCGGCCTCGGCGGTGGGTGCCACTTCGCGGTAGTCCGGTGCCAGACCCTGGGCATGCATGGCGGCCAGGTAGCCGTCGCGGCGCTCGGCCGCGGTGGTGCTGGTGCTGCCGAACAACCCGCCGATGCGGCGGTAGCCCTGCGCCTGCAGATGCGCGACCAGCTCGGCCATGGCCGCGGCGTTGTCCAGCACCACGCTGTCGTAGCGGCTGCCGGGGCCGGCGCGGTCCACCAGCACGGTGGGGTAATCCAGTACCAGCTCGTGCATGCGCCCCACCGTGACCCGGGTGGGCGCGAAGATCAGCCCGGTGATGCGTTCTTCCTGCATCAGCTCCAGGTACAGCGCCTCGCGCTCGGGATCTTCATCGGTATTGCACAGGGTCACGCGCATACCGGCCTTGTAAGCGACCTCTTCCACGGCACGGATCAGCGCGGTGAAGTACGGGTTGCGGATGTCGGCCACGATCACCCCGAGGATGCCGGAGTGCTGGGATCGCAATCGCCGCGCCATCAGGTTGGGGCGATAGCCGGTCTTGCGCACCGCAGCCTCCACCTTGGCGCGCACTTCTTCGCTCACCGGGCCGGTGCCCAAGGCACGCGACACCGTGGACTTGGACACTCCGGCCACGCGGGCCACGTCATTGATGCTGATACTCACTGGGACCGTTCCCGCTCCATATTGCGCACCTGGACCCAGGCGCCCTGCCATTCCGATGCTAACCCGAAAGCACTACAGGGTTTTTGTGCACCGCACATTGACCTGGACCGTGGGAACGTTCCCACTATACTTCCCTGCCGTCCCCCACCCCCGGAGCCCGCCTTGTCCTCTCCGTCGATTGCCCCCGTCACCCCCGACCTGGTGCGCCTGCGCGCCACCGCCCGCGACAAGGACGACGCCATTGCCCAGGCCGCCCAGCTGCTGGTGGCAGCCGGTTGCGTGGCGCCGGGCTACGACGCCAGCATGCGGCGCCGCGAAGGCCTGGCGAATACCTTCCTGGGCCACGGCCTGGCGATCCCGCACGGCGTGGGCGAAGACCGGCACCTGGTGCGCCGCGACGGCATCGCGGTGTTGCAGCTGCCCGAGGGCGTGGAATGGAATCCCGGCCAGACCACCCGCCTGGTGGTGGGCATCGCCGCCCAGTCCGACACCCACATCACCCTGCTGCGCCGGCTGACCCGCCTGATCCAGGATCCCGCCCAGCTGGAAGCGCTGTTCACCACCGACGACCCGGCCGTGATCGTGGCCGCGCTGACCGGCGACCGCGCACCCGACACCAGCGCCGCCCCGGCCACCGACCTGGCCGAACGGTTCGAATGGACCATCGCCTACCCCAGCGGCCTGCATGCGCGTCCGGCCACCCGCTGGGCGGAGACCGCGCGCGGCTTTTCGGCCCGCGCCCAGGTCCGCGCCGGCGACCAGGCCGCCGATGCCAAGAGCCTGGTCGGCCTGCTGCAACTGGGCCTGCGCGCCGGCGACAGCATTACCGTCTCGGCCGAAGGCAGCGATGCCCCCGCCCTGCTCAAGCGCCTGCGCGCGGTGATGGACAGCCTGACCGCGCAGGAAAAGGCCGATGCCGAACGTGCCGCGCAACGCCGCGCCGCACCGGTCATCGGCTGGACCCCGCCGCAGGCACAGCCGGCCATCGTCGGCATCGGCGCCAGCCCGGGCGTGGCGATCGGCATCGTGCACCGCCTGCGTGCCGCGCAGACCGAGGTGGCCGACCAGCCGATCGGCCTGGGCGACGGCGGCGTGCTGCTGCATGACGCCCTCACCCGCACCCGCCAGCAGCTGGCCGCCATCCAGGACGACACCCAGCGCCGCCTGGGCGCCTCGGACGCGGCGATCTTCAAGGCCCAGGCCGAGCTGCTCAACGACACCGACCTGATCACCCGCACCTGCCAGCTGATGGTCGAAGGCCACGGTGTGGCGTGGTCGTGGCACCAGGCGGTGGAACAGATCGCCTCTGGCCTGGCGGCGCTGGGCAACCCGGTGCTGGCCGGCCGCGCCGCTGACCTGCGCGACGTGGGCCGCCGTGTGCTGGCCCAACTCGACCCGGCCGCCGCCGGCGCCGGCCTCACCGACCTGCCCGAGCAGCCCTGCATCCTGCTCGCCGGCGACCTGTCGCCGTCGGACACCGCCAACCTCGACACCGATTGCGTGCTTGGCCTGGCCACCGCCCAGGGCGGGCCGACCTCGCACACCGCGATCCTGTCGCGCACGCTCGGCCTGCCGGCGCTGGTCGCGGCTGGCGGCCAGTTGCTGGATATCGAAGACGGCGTCACCGCCATCATCGACGGCAGCAGCGGCCGGCTCTACATCAACCCCTCCGAGCTGGACCTGGACGCCGCCCGCGCGCATATCGCCGAGCAGCAGGCCATCCGCGAGCGCGAAGCCGCCCAGCGCGCCCTGCCCGCCGAAACCACCGACGGCCACCACATCGACATCGGCGCCAACGTCAACCTGCCCGAGCAGGTGGCCATGGCCTTGATCCAGGGCGCCGAAGGCGTGGGCCTGATGCGCACAGAGTTCCTGTTCCTGGAGCGCGGCAGCACGCCCACCGAGGACGAGCAGTACCAGACCTACCTGGCAATGGCACAGGCCCTGAATGGCCGCCCGCTGATCGTGCGTGCGCTGGACATCGGCGGCGACAAGCAGGTGGCGCACCTGGAGCTGCCGCACGAAGAAAACCCGTTCCTGGGCGTGCGTGGCGCGCGCCTGCTGCTGCGCCGCCCCGACCTGCTCGAGCCACAGCTGCGGGCGCTGTATCGCGCGGCCAAGGACGGCGCACGGCTGTCGATCATGTTCCCGATGATCACCTCGGTGCCGGAGCTGATCAGCCTGCGCGAGATCTGCGCACGCATCCGCGCCGAACTCGACGCACCGGAGCTGCCGATCGGCATCATGATCGAAGTGCCCGCCGCCGCCGCCCAGGCCGATGTGCTGGCACGGCACGCAGATTTCTTCTCGATCGGCACCAACGACCTCACCCAATACGTGCTGGCAATCGACCGCCAGAACCCGGAACTGGCCGCCGAAGCCGACAGCCTGCATCCGGCGGTGCTGCGCATGATCCGCAGCACGATTGACGGCGCGCGCAAGCACGACCGCTGGGTCGGGGTGTGCGGCGGGCTGGCCGGCGATCCGTTCGGCGCCAGCCTGCTGGCCGGGTTGGGCGTGCAGGAATTGTCGATGACGCCCAACGACATTCCCGCAGTCAAGGCGCGCCTGCGTGGCACGGCGCTGAGCACCTTGCAGCAGTTGGCCGAGCAGGCGCTGCACTGCGAAACCGCCGAGCAGGTGCGTGCGCTTGAAGCGCAGCGCGAGGCCCAGGCATGAGCCTGCAGGCCATCACCGTCACGCTGAATCCGGCGATCGACCAGACCATCCAGCTCGATCGCCTGCAACCTGGCGCCGTGCACCGCGCCAGCAGCGTGCGCAACGATGCCGGCGGCAAGGGCATCAACGTGGCCGCCTGTCTGGCCGACTGGGGCAGCCAGGTCGCCGCGCTTGGCGTGCTTGGAGTCGGTAACGCAGGGGTGTTCGAAGCGCTGTTTCGCGAGCGCGGCATTACCGATCACTGCCAACGTGTGGCCGGCGACACCCGTACCAACCTCAAATTGGTCGAAGCGCAGGTCAACGAGACCACCGACATCAATCTGCCCGGCCTGCAACTGGACCAGGCGCATCTGCAAGGCGTGGCCGACCATCTGGCCCCGCTGCTGCGCGCCGGCTTGCCGGTGGTGCTCTCCGGCAGCCTGCCAGCCGGCCTGCCCGAGGACAGCTGGGCGCAGCTGCAGGCGCAGGCCAGCGCGGCGGGTGCACGCGTCCTGCTCGACACCAGCGGTGCGCCGCTGGTGGCCGCACTCGGTGCCGCTCCCGCCGCAATGCCGTATGCGGTGAAGCCGAACCGCCACGAACTGGAAGCCTGGACCGGCCATCCGCTCGGCGACCGCGCCGCACTCACCGCCGCCGCGCATGCGCTGATCGCCCGCGGCATCCAGCTGGTGGTGATTTCCATGGGCACCGAAGGCGCGCTATTCGTGCAGCGCGACCAACAGCTCATTGCGCGCCCGCCATGGCTGGCGCAAGGCAGCAGCGTGGGCGCCGGCGATGCCATGGTGGCCGGCCTGGCGGCCGCGTTGCTGGACGACGCCACCGCGCTGGAACAGTGCGCGCGGCTGGCCACGGCGTTTTCGATGTGCCGGCTGGAAAGCGGCGACGCGCGCCGGATTACGCCCGAAGGCGTGCGCCGCGCCGCCGCCGCCGTCGTCATCGAGGCGGTGCCGTGAGCGCAGCCGTCCACCGGCCGCAGCGCGCTGCGCTGTACGCGCCATCGCCAGCTGTGCCGCCTTGCCACGCTGCGACGCAGCAGCCGCGCGCCTAGCCCTTCGAATCCCCCCGCCGGCTGCGCCGGCGACCGCAATACAGCAGGAGTTTTGCCATGTCCTCTTCCATCGTGGTCATCGCCGCCGGCGAACGCAGTACCGAGGCCGTCCTGGCCGCCGAAGCGCTGCGACGTGCGGCCACTGCCGCCGGCCGCAGCGTGACGATCGAAATCCGCAGCGACCAGGGCGTGCTGGGTGCCCTGCCCGCCGAGCTGACCCGTGGCGCGGCCCAGGTGCTGGTGATCGGCGATGCCGACGCCGACACCGCCCGCTTCGGTGACGCGCCGCTGCTGCGCCTGAGCCTGGGCGCGGTGCTGGACGACCCGGCCGCCGCGGTCAACCAGCTCGCCACACCAGCAAGTGCAGGCGCCACGCCCAACGCGGGCGGTGCGTCTTCCAATGCCAGCAAGCGCATCGTGGCAATCACCTCCTGCCCCACCGGCATCGCGCACACCTTCATGGCCGCCGAAGGCCTGCAGCAGGCCGCCAAGAAACTCGGCTACCAGATGCGGGTGGAAACCCAGGGCTCGGTGGGCGCGCAGGATGCATTGACCGACGAGGAGATCCGCGACGCCGACGTGGTCATCATCGCTGCCGACCGCGAAGTGGACTTGGCCCGTTTCGGTGGCAAGCGGCTGTTCAAGAGCGGCACTAAGCCGGCGATCAACGATGGCCCGGCCCTGATCACCAAGGCGCTGGCTGAGGCCGGCGTGCATGGCGGCAGCGCACCGGTGGCTGGCGCGGCAAAACCCGAGGGCAAGGCCAACGGCCGCACCGGCGCCTACAAGCATCTGATGACCGGCGTATCGTTCATGCTGCCCTTCGTCACCGCCGGCGGCCTGTTGATCGCGCTGGCCTTCGCGCTCGGCGGCATCTATGCCGGCGACGACGCGCACCAGGGCACGCTGGCCTGGTCGCTGTTCCAGATCGGCGCCAAGGCCGGCTTCACCCTGATGGTGCCTGCACTGGCCGGCTACATCGCCTACTCCATCGCCGACCGCCCCGGCATTGCGCCCGGCATGATCGGTGGCCTGGTCGCCGCCAACCTCAACGCCGGTTTCCTCGGCGGCATCATCGCCGGCTTCATCGCTGGCTACGGCGTGGCCGCGCTCAACCGCTACATCAAGCTGCCGCGCAACCTCGAAGGGCTCAAGCCGGTATTGATCCTGCCCGTGCTCGGCACGCTGCTGGTCGGCCTGGCGATGATGTACGTGTTCGGCCAACCAGTGGCCGACCTGCTGGCCTGGCTCACCGCCTGGCTGCGCGGCATGCAGGGCAGCAGTGCGCTGCTGCTGGGCCTGTTGCTGGGCGGCATGATGGCCTTCGACATGGGCGGGCCGGTCAACAAGGCCGCCTACGCGTTTTCCACCGGTCTGATCGCCAGCCAGGTCTACACCCCGATGGCCGCGGCCATGGTGGCCGGCATGACCCCGCCGCTGGGCATTGCGCTGGCCACCTGGGTGTTCCGCAACCGCTTCACCCTCGAAGAACGCGGCTCGGCCACCGCTGCCGGCGTGCTCGGGCTGGCGTTCGTCACCGAAGGGGCGATTCCGTACGCCGCACGCGACCCGCTGCGCACCATTCCCGCCCTGGTGATCGGCTCGGCCGTGGCCGGTGCGATCTCGATGTCGGTCGGCGCCGAACTGAAGGCGCCGCATGGCGGCATCTTCGTGTTGCTGATCCCCAACGCCGTGACCCACCTGGCGATGTACGTGCTGGCCTTGCTCGCCGGCGTGGTGGTTACCGCCGTGGCCCTGCGCCTGCTCAAGAAGCCGGTGGCCGACGTCGTCGCCTGACGCCGGCACCCTGCGGCGGCCGCGTGCCGCCGCACCCGACGTGCCGGACGCGCGTCACCCCTGATCGATCACCGCTGCGCCGCGTACCGATGTGCGCCGCCAACGGCTTGCCCACCCCCGTGCTGTCGCGTCCGCCATCTCGGCCACGCCCTCTTTGTTCGGAGTCCTGCCATGACCGCCCTGCCCTCCCGCCGCGCCCATCCCCGCCTGCTGTGCCTGTCGCTGGCCCTTGCGCTGGCCCCGCTCGCCCACGCGCAGGACGCCGCCGACGCCTTCAAACTCAAGCTCGGCTACACCGGCGAAGCCGCCTCGATGATCGACGGCGGCCGCAAGGGCGGCGACGCCTACGCCGGCCAGTTGATGGTCGGCACCGACGTCGATCTGAACAGCCTGTTCGGCTGGCACGGCGCCACCGTCAAGGCCTACGTCACCAACCGTCACGGCACCAACCTGTCCAACAGCAGCATCGGCAACAGCACCTCGGTGCAGGAAATCTACGGCGGCCAGGGCACCCGCCTGGCCAACCTGACCCTGGTGCAGAAACTGTTCGACGACCGCCTGGAACTGGAAGCCGGCCGCAGCGTGGCCAACATCCACTTCCTTGGCTCGGACCTGTGCCAGTACTTCCAGGGCAACTCGGCCTGCGGCAACCCCACCTTCGTGTTTCGCACCAGCAACTTCACCTACTGGCCGGTCTCCAGCTGGGCCGCGCACGCCACCGCCTGGGTCACGCCCAAGGTCTACGTGCATGTAGGAGCCTACGAAGTGAACCCGGTGCAGGCCCAGGACGGCCAGCACGGCCTGAAGTGGAGCACCGACGACACCACCGGCGTGGTGGTGCCCTACGCCATCGGCTACAAGAACAAGGGCGGCGACGGCACGCTGGCGGCGATGTACGAACTCGGCGGCTGGCAGGACAACTCCGACTACACCGACCCGCTGCGCGACCGCAACGGCAACCCGGCCGTGCTCAGCGGCCTGGGCTATGAAAACAAGCAGGGCCGCTCCGGCTTGTTTGGCCGCTTCGAACAACAGGTCACCAACCCGGACCCGTCCGGTACCCAGGGCCTGACCGTCTTCGCCGCCATTCTCAAGAGCACCGGCGGCCAGGCCATCGAGGATCACTTCGTGCAGCTCGGCCTGGTGCAGAAAGGCACCTTCGCCAGCCGTCCGCAGGACAACATTGCCTTTGTGATCACCCAGCAGAAGTACAGCGACGAGGCGATCGAAAACCTGCGTCTGGCCCGCGCCTCGGCCGGCGGCACCGGCACCCCGGCCGACAACCAGATCATGATGGAGCTCAGCTACGGCATCCAGGTCACCAAGCGCCTACGCATCGCCCCGAACCTGCATTACGTAATCAACCCCGACCAGTTCAACGAACCGACCCGCACCAACGATCTGAAGAACGCATTGATCGCGGGCATGCGGATCGATTGGAATTTGTGACCCGTCGAGAAGCTGCGCGCGTTGCGCGCATGCTTGGCGGGTACCACTGCTTGAAGTGAGTGGCGGGTGCGTTGCATCTGACTGCAGTGCAACGCATTACGTCGACTCGGTTGGCCTGGGCATTTGCCGGATATGGCCGACGAGTTTGATGAACCGCGTAGGCGCGCGACCGCACGCGATGTGGCTTTTTCAGCCGCCGCTGTCGCGCGCTAGGCAGTCGCTGTAATGACGACGTCGCATCATTGCGAATCTGATGTCGCACGCAGATTGATCGCTCTGTATTGCCTTTGGTTGCCGTAACGCGGCCCATTCTTCTCCAAGGTGGCACAGAGCCGGCCTTCGCCACAGGGAGCTAGGTCGGCACGCGACACGCGATCCAGGTAGTCGATGGAAGCTCGAAGCTTTGCGAGTTCGGTTCGCTTTTCGTTGATGATGCCAACCGAATAGACCACCGCGCCCAGGCCCAACACGCCGGCCACGAGCATCGTGGCGGATGCAAGGCCCATGCGTCGCGTGATCTTTGTTTCCAAGGACTGCTGGGCCTGTGCGTAACGTCGAGTGGCTTGCTGCAATGTCTCATCCGCAGTGGTCATTTCTTTGTTGAATCGCTTGGCTGCCGGTTCCAGCGTCTGCGTCAACGCTTGATTGGTCAGCTGAGTGAGCCGCGGCAGTGCGTTCTCGAGCACCCGATTGACTTTGGAGTCGGCGCTGCCCACCGCGTTCTGGAGCACTTGGAGCTGCTCGGCGACCACATCGCGCAACCGTTGTTCGCGCTGCTGCATGGATGCCATCAGCGTCGTCAGCACCGTGATGGTCTCTTGCAACGACGCATTGGATGCGTTCAACGTCGCCATCAGTTCCGCCATTGCGGCGGCGTCTTGCCTGTCCATGAGGTCTCCTAAACTCGGCTGGTCACGGAAGAGATTCTGACTAACCGCCGCCCCCTCCACCACCACCACCGCCTCCTCCACCGCCCCCACCGCCGTCTCCACCTCCGCCGCCGTCCCCTTGGGGACCGCTCTGCATTGGCCCCTTTGCAAACTCGGGCAAGGTCATCACCATCACCGGCCCGCGGCTGGTGTTGATTTCCGCTGAGACATCCATCCCAAGCGCCTGGTGTGTGGCGACCTGCTCCTGGGCCTCCTGCTGGGCCTGCGCTTCCAGGAAATCATTGCCTTTTTTCAGCAACGCCTGCGTGGCTGCGCTGTTGGCCACACGATTTAGCGCCTGCTCAATCGCCAACTCGTTCTTGCTGTCGAGCGCGTAGAGCACCTCGTCCACATCCGGGTCGCCGGTGATGGATTTCCGCTCGGTTTGCAAAGAATCATCTGGCCCATCCCCTACCCCTGGACCGTTAGAGCGCTGAGTTAGATGTGGAAAGGTATCGGTTTGCTCAGCAGCTTCACTGGGCGAGCGACGCGCTTGCTCGCGCTGCGGGAACTCGTCGAGGCTTGCGCCGTCCACGCTTTGGATCTCGTCGCGAACGAAGGGATAGGGTTCTCCGCGCTCGCGATGCTCCTTCCATTCCTGGTGGAAGCGTTCGTCTTGCCGATCTGCCAGCTCAATTTCCTGTTGCAGCTGGCGTAGCGAGCGCATGGCCTCTTCCAGGAATAGGGCACCGCCCGGGTCTGCGACGCTGCGGTCCTGCGCCGGAGTCGATTGGGTGCGCAGGCCTTCCGCTTCCGCCGACCCGACAGGCAAGTGATTCTCTGCACTGGCTTCCAAGGACTGCTCGCGTGCCTGCGCGAAGTGTGCTGCGGGCAGCAAAGCCGCCTCCTGATAGGCATGCAGCGCGTCTGAAGGACGGGGCTGCTCTGCCTTGGTTTCTTGCTCCTCAGGAGTGGTAAGCGCCTTGGCCTGCGATGCAATCAATGCTTCTGCTGTCGCAGGCTTAGTTTGGGCCATGACGCGAACTGGCTTTGCTTCCTGCTCACGAGCCACGTATTGCTGACGGACCGACGCTTGCTCCATCTCTCCTTGCTGCGTTTTCACCTGGTAATGCAGTGCTGGCGGCACCACATCGCCCCCCGCGCTTTGCGAAAGTCGGTTGTAATTTTCCAGCTCAGTTGCAGGCATCTGAGGGCGCGCTATGTCGCGACTCTCCACTGCGGGCATTTTCAGCGCGTGCTCCGCTTCTTGCGCTTGACGCGGCTGCGCATCGCCTGGACCGGGCGTTTGCTTCAGCTGATCGCGCACGTCAGGAGCGAGGTGTTCGCGTGCCTGCTGGTTCTGTGCCTCTGGCTGTTGGCGCGCGCCCTCCTGCTGTAACTGAGGACGCGACGTGTGCTGAGTCAGCGCGGCATCCTGAGCGTGCGGTTGAGTGTCCGGTTGCGGCGAGGACTCCTGACGCTGGGCCTGCTGCTGATCGAGTCCTTGAGTGTGTTGCTGCTGATCATGTGTTTGCTGAGCCTGAGCTTCCTGGACCTCAACTTGCCGGGTTTCCTGAGCCTGGCGGTCTCGCTGCTCCCGCTGCTGGTTGTCCTCGGCTTGGCGTTCCTGCGCCTGTCGTTGCTGTACTTCCCTACCCTCACGCTCCTGCAGCTCGCGTTGCTGGCTGGTCTGTGCTTGGAGCTCCTGCACTTGGCGTTCTTCTAACTCACGTTGCTGCTCCGCTTGGCGTTGACCTTCCAGCGCTGTGTGCACCTGGAGCGCTTGCTCGCTTTGTGACCTGTCTTCGTGCTCAGGCTGTGCCTGCTGGATGTGCTCGCGCACCTGCGCTGTGTGTTGCTCTTGCGCGAGGCGATCTTGCTGTTCGCGTTCTTGCCGTGCCTGCGCAGCGACAGAGGCTTGCATGCGCGCCTGGATATCCAGCACCTGCTGCGGATTGGACGACTCGGAGGTCGAGGTGTCCGCCTCTGCCGTTCCCTCAGACACGCGTCCTAGGCTTGGCGACTTTGGTTGATTGCCTTGCGTCTCGCTCAACGCCTGCCGGATGTCTTCGCTGCTGGTGACGGCCACAACGCGAGTCACCCCATCGCTGCCGCGCCGAAGGTGCGCGATGGGGCTGTCATACCCGTATTGCCCCGACTCATTGCGTTGTAGCTGCTGCATGGTCGGCCCAGCGATGCCATTGGCGTCCCTAGTCCGCTGCGCGGCCAGCTCCACTGCCTGCTGGGTCTGCGGGTTGACGTTCAAATCGACGCCTGCGGCCCGGTAACGGTGCAGCAGTTCGTTGTGCTCTATCTGCGCAGCCGTGGGCGCGGGAAGCGCCTGGATCGACGCCAAGGCTTCCCGGGCACGCTCCAACGACGGCTGGCGCACCTGATCCGTCAGCTCCAGTTCGACCGCCAGATTGCCAGTGGCCACCCCGTCCTTGCCGGCCCACTGTCCGGACTCGTTCCGCTGGTAGACCTGGCCGTCGTGTCCCTGCACGTGGTCGTGCTTGGCCAGTGCGCTTTCCACGGCTGCCGGCACTTCCACTCCATGCGCCTGAGCCCGCTGCGCGGCATGGTTTTCCAAGTAGGCGAAGGCGATGGCTTCGCGCCCCGTGGCGATGTTGCTTTCGATGCGGCCAAGGGCTTCTTGGTTGAGCTGTTGCGCGCGGTCCCGGGAAGCGGTTTGGTGTTCGTAGCTGCCTCGGTCGGCAGCACCCGACACAGCGATTTTGACCTGTCGTTCCCACGCCTGGCTTTCCGGATTGCGGTGCCAGTTCTGGTTGTCTAGTCCAACTTGGTCGCTGGCCCGTGCTGGGAGGTTGAAGGGGTCCTGGGGCGGCGGCGCCTTGCCCAGTGCCAGTTCCACCGCCCTTGCGTTGGCCAGCGCGCCCAATTCCTGGGATTTTTCGTAGCTGGCCACCACGGGCTGCTCGCCGCTCGTGCGCCGGCCATCATGGGCCAGATCTATGGCCGCTTCGCGCTGCCAGTTGCGACCGTTGAACTCCCACTCAACGCCCGCCTTGTCGGTCTGGTGGTAGATGGCGCGGTTGTCCAGCAGATCGGCGCCTTTGTCGAACGCCTTGCTCATCAACAGCGCGTCGCCGACCACCAACGCCGCGGGCACGAAGCCAGTTCCGCCCAGCGCTGCTGCCGTGGAGGCACCACCGGCCCACCCGCCCGCATTGCGGGCAATGGCATGCTGAACTTCCGATTGCGCGGCCGTGGCATTGCCCTGTTCCAGCAACTCGGCGGAACTGCGGGCAGTCAGCACTGCGTCTGCGCCGGTGGCCAGCAAGCCGCCCGAACGCACCAAGGTGCTGGCCGATGCATTGCCGAGCAACACTTCCATGGACGCCGCACCGCTCTGACCGCGAGGAACTCGCAGAGGTCTGGCGGCTTCCTCGCCCAGGGTGTTCTCGACGACAGCAACACCCCCCGGCGATATGGTCAAGCGCCCGCCGTGGTAAGCGTTTGAAATAGCCTGAGACAGACCATGCCGCTGGAGTTCGACCGCACCACCGCGGGTCAGAGGATTGGGGACGCTCTGGATATATTGGAGTGTGCCCACTACACGGCCTTCGGTGTGGGTGACGGCAGCCCAGCCATGATCTCTTGGCGCGTAGCCCTTCAAGCTCTGAAGTTGCGCAACATGGGCCTTTCCATAACCGACTTCGTTGCGAAAGAAATTCTGGACGCTTGGGCGAATATCGTCGGCGCGAAGGCCAAGTGGCGCATTGGTGTGCAAATCGCCATTAATGAGACCCACACGAACCGTGTCGCGGAGGGTCTCTACGCGTGCTGCAATCCGACCCAGGGCTTCTGGGTCGCCGCTCCGTGCGTCAATGTAGTCAGTGCTTCGTTGCAAACGCCGCAAGTTTTGCTGGAGCCCGATCTGGTAATCCGAGATAGGACCACCGCTATGCGGTGTGATGCCAAGTGTTTGTGCGAATGCAGGATCGGCTGGCAGGAATATCCGGTTTTCCGGGGCATGAATATCGAATTTCCCCTTTTCTGCCAGCATCTCCAAAAGTGGGCTTCGTTCAAGCGTCCTTTGCTCGATGGCATGATGATCTTGAAAAACAGGTCCGTTGCGAGGCATGAAGCAGGCTCCTTACTTCTCAGCGTTACCGCGCTGCTAGATGTCCGAGGCGTCGATAAACCACAGGCCGTCGGCATCGGTGTCGGTAGCGATACCTGCGGCAGCAGCCGCATCCTTGAAGAACCGATCGCAGAAAACCGTGTCGTTATAAGGGGTCTTGAAAACATGTGCGGCACCCAGCCGGTCATGCTTAAACGTGACGCTTGTGCCACCAGTCAAATCGTAAAACTTACCGTTGATGAACTCTTCGCCAGTCTCGATGGAGAGTATGGAAGTCGACTCGTCCAATGCGTCAATCTCTTGGACCACGTCACAGAGGTAGTAGCGCCGCCCCTCCGCTCCATCGGCGAGGCGGTAGTCTACTTCCGCAAAAGCAAAGGCTTTGGAATCGACCGATAGCATGACTCGATGAAGCCTCTCAGACACAAGCCAGTAGCCACTAAAACCAGCTTCCAAATCCCGCGGAGGAACACCTTTGCTTGGACTGTAGATCAATTGAGGCTTCTCCCGTAGCGCAGGAAAGCCCCCCCCTTCTGGCAAAAGAATCAAGCGCGGCGGCGTCAGCAATCTATCCAAGTTCACAAAGACGACGCCATGCCCGGGGCCGTTGATCGCGCCCGCTTCGAGGATGAAGAACTCACCAGCCTTAGGCTGATTGGCTGTTGTCGTTTCCATGGGTTGTATCCGTCATTGATTTATGTCACCGGGATCATTGCGGCACAGTCTAGCGCCGCAGCCTCATTTCCGGACAGACGGTGCAACGGTAGTGTTCTGTAACCCGCTCTAGATTTTTGACCTGACGCTCGGGATTGCGATGCCATTTCTGGTTGTCTAGTCCAACTTGGTCGCTGGCCCGTGCTGGGAGGTTGAAGGGGTCCTGGGGCGGCGGCGCCTTGCCCAGTGCCAGTTCCACCGCCCTTGCGTTGGCCAGCGCGCCCAATTCCTGGGATTTTTCGTAGCTGGCCACCACGGGCTGCTCGCCGCTCGTGCGCCGGCCATCATGGGCCAGATCTATGGCCGCTTCGCGCTGCCAGTTGCGACCGTTGAACTCCCACTCAACGCCCGCCTTGTCGGTCTGGTGGTAGATGGCGCGGTTGTCCAGCAGATCGGCGCCTTTGTCGAACGCCTTGCTCATCAACAGCGCGTCGCCGACCACCAACGCCGCGGGCACGAAGCCAGTTCCGCCCAGCGCTGCTGCCGTGGAGGCACCACCGGCCCACCCGCCCGCATTGCGGGCAATGGCATGCTGAACTTCCGATTGCGCGGCCGTGGCATTGCCTTGTTCCAGCAACTCGGCCGAACGGCGGGCTGATACGCCCAGGGTTTCCTAGACATCTCAAGGCCATGGAAAATGGTCGATTCGGAGGTGTCTATGAGCAGCAAGCGATATACGGATGAGTTCAAGATCGAGGCGGTCCGGCAAGTGACTGATCGTGGGTTTGACCTCCTCCCTCTAGATCCTGAGGCAACGCCCCTTCCATGGGGTTGGAGATCAATAGTGGCGTCTCTCTCAACGGAGGAAATCCTTCTTCGTCCGGTTGCAAAATAAGCTGCGGCGGCGTCAAAAGAGGCTGCTCATTTTCGAAGATCACCCCATGGCCCTTCCTCCACGCCGGCCGTCCGGCAGCAGCTCGAAAAACTCGCCCTTTTTGGGCTGATTGGTGATGTTGGTTTCCATGTATTGCATCCCGTCCACAGGCTCACACCCATGGATTGCTGTGACCGAAGTCTAGCGCCATCATCGGCTGCATGGGCATTCAACTACTTCTGTCAGCCAATCTGGAGTTTGGCAGAAGGCCTGGTTGATAAGTGCGACTCGTTCTTCAGCGTCTGCTGCTCGATCTCATGATGATCTTGAAACCGACGCCCCCCGTGCGTGCTGAGGCAGCTGACGAGGTAGAACGCCAAGTTGTTTTGCTTCACCACCGCCTAACGCCTGAGTCAAGCCGCCCCGCAGCGGGGCAGCGACTACGTGCTAGCGTAGCGTAAAGCACGCTGGCGCTGCCACGATGTGGGGTCGGCTTGAACGAATTGTTAGGCCCATGCCCACCAGTTGACCGAGAGCCAGTAGGGCGCTAAGTTGACCTAAGGTACTCAACATACCTTCCGCTAGCAGTGCCCGCGACTGAAACGCGGTTTTTTTGCGTCCATAGTTTCTATGGCCGAGTAGCGTCCAGTCATACAAGACCCGGCTTGCCGGGGAAAGCTGGGGGCCGTCTAGCGGCGGTGTTGAAGTACTCGGTCGCCCTCTCAACAGGGGCGTAACTCAACAATCCGCTAGGAGCACCACTATGGCCGTAAAGAGAAAGACTGCGCAACCGGAACTGCGTTTTTTAACCGTTGGCTATCAGGTCTACGAAAGTAAGCACAAAGATGTAGAGCGCCGGACCCGGCCGAGACAGGTACCGTTCTTGCGTTTGAGCGGAGATTGGTTGCAAGCGGCAGGATTTTCCGTAGGCCACAAAGCACAAGTGCAAGTGACTGAACGTGGCATCACAATCATTGCCGAAGAGTGATACTAACAATGCCGCAGACGGATCAGTGTCCGTCTGCGGCATTCTGTTTTTACGTGCCTAACGCCTGAATTAAGCCGACTTGCGCAGTGGAGGCGACAACATGGCAAGCTCTTTGGCCATGTTGTGCCGTAACGAAGCAAGTTCGGCTTGAATGAGTTGTTAGACATTTGCCCGGAAGTAAAGGGCAAGACCCAGGGCCAGAAGCAATGATGCTGAAAAGAGACCAAGACCGACCCCTGCTAGCACTTTGCGAGACGTAATAACCTTTTCTCTCGCTGCTTTGATGTCTTCAATCACATTGATATTTATGGTTGCATGGCGAGGGTAGTAGCCCCACGCAAAGACAACAGAACTCAGCAACATGAGCAGAAGTGGCAGGATTAGCAACCAACCCTCGGCCATAGGAACCTTGGCCTCCTTGTCGCCCCAGACCAATACAGGGATTAGGGCTGCTACAAGTGTTCCGAATGTGGCGCTGATTCCAAGCATGGTCTTGTGGAAGTCCAGCGCGGTCTCTGTGGATTTCAAGAGAAGTTGCTTTCCGTACTCCACAAGCGCCGCCTCGGTAGGCGTAGGCATTCGGCCGGCGGTTGGTTGGAGATCAGGTTGCTGCTGTTGGTTCATCGTAAGGCCCTTTAGACAACTCTGAGCAGCTCTTGGCCGGACCAAAGCGTAACTGGGACGTCGACGATAAAAGAGCCTCCTTTGGTTGGGCAATTAACAGCACAAGTTCGTCTTTCAACACGACTTGTCATCATGTGCATTACCCCAACCATCTCCTCAATCAGAACGTTGAAGTCGAAGCTATGTACCTCGGCACATATCGGGCACTGAGTCAGCGATATGCTAGTTGTCTGAGTAACTCGTTGTTTCTGTATCATGATCTCTCCAGAAAGGTCTAACGCCTTAGTTAAGCCGCGCCGAAGGCGTCGGCTTGAATGATTAGTTAGGCCGCGTATCGCCGGCCACCGGGCAACGGTACCTCACAGTCTCTTGGCCGGGAACTGAGGTGCTGTCCACCAGCCGCTGCCCGTCCGCCGAGAGAGTGAACCTTGCTGTTGCTAGCCAGGTCTCTCCTTCTCCCGTTAGCTCCGCAATCAGTGCGAACTCGTTCTGACCGCGGGAAACGACAGCACGAATCGGTCCTTCGCTCTCCCAGTAGGAGATGTGACTGGCACCTACACGCAGCACAAGGTCGTCAGCATCAGAGTCACAGGCATCGGGGCTGCCTGCCCAGTGGCCAACAAATTGAGTAGGGACGACAGAGCCAAAGGCGCTTGCGCCGGAAGAGAGGAGAAGTGTTGCAAGAGAAACCGCGAGCTTCATTGGCGTGTCCTAGCGGCCTAAAACCTGAATTAAGCCGCGCCGCGAAGCGGCGTCGGCTTGAATGAATAGTTAGCCACCTGGCCGCATCACCGGACAAGCCCCCACTAGCGCGTTCGACACGAGAACATTCATGGGGTCTTTCCAGACATCTTTGTTGGTCAGCACATGCTTATCAACAACGTCTCGCAATGCCTCGCTGCTCATTTCAGAAGTACATGCATGAACCTTCTGCACCTCTTCCTTAGAGGCTCCGTAGAATCCAGAGCTCAGCAGCCCGTCTACAACGCCCATTACATAGGCTGATCGAGTGGCAGGTGACTGCGTCACATACGTCTCGCCTTTCAAGTACCCATCATAGACGTGCACCGACTGCGCAGAACTAGTCGAGGCAGCTAACAACAGACCAGCGAATAATCCAAATCGCATAACCAAATCTCCTAGGGGCTAACGCCGGAATTAAGCTGAGTTGCGAAGCAACTTCGGTTTGAATTAATTGTTGGCCCACATGTCAGTATGCATAAATGAATGCAGCCAACAGAGGTAGGTAGATAGGGGGAAAAAACCGCCAGAACAACTGGGTAGATCAGCGGTCCGGACATTATGGGGCCGCCTCGCCTCCCCGCTAAGTCGCGCTGAAGTATGCTAATCAGCGCCACTTTGGTGAGATAGACAGCCAAAATCGTTGTGGTAAGAACGCCAGCTAAAATTGGGATTGGGCTGTCCGTCGCATGTCGCATAATCGCAATGGCGGCGTAGGACCCAAGAAACAATAAGATGGCGGTCCTTGGGTTAGGTAACAGTCTTTCCCGACTAAATAGACCGATTTGCTTTTGGGCGTCCATTGAGTTCTGATAGATGGCTAACGCTTGAATTAAGCCGAGTTGCGAAGCAACTCGGCTTGAATGAGTTGTTAGGCAGTAAGTGGCCGCAAAGGTTGGATGGTGCAACCATGCTCTCCAGCACTGCCGCCTGGACCAAGTGTGCCACAGCTTGCGGGATAGAGCTTGTCCAGCGATGCAGCGGCGCGTGATGCCATAGAAGCCAAGCGCACCGAACGCGGCATGGGAACGACTTGCCAAGGAGAAGTACCAAACTTACCGCAACCAGCAACGGTGATGACTACTGTCCGAAGCCAACCGCATGCACGCCTGCGAACTCACCGAAGCGGCGACCACCAATGCATTTGCTCCACCACGGCCTAACGCCTGAATTAAGCCGAGTTGCGAAGCAACTTCGGCTTGAATGATTTGTTAGGCGGCTGATCCATTAATGGACGCCGCTGGGCGGACCAATGAGGGAGTCAATTCCCTCATCCCGAATAGTGCGCAACGCCTCGTCGAGTGCGGCCTGGTCCGTTGCGAATAGGTCATCCCAGATGGTGGAGTTGTTGAATTCATCAACAGCCTCAAGGGTCCAGTCGGTGTCGAGCCCGCGATAGATCTCTAGGCGAACAGTGCGGCCATCGGTCGTGACGGAGCGGCATAGGGGCGATGTAACAAGCTGATAGTTGTCCATGAAAAGTCTCAGTTGCGATTGTCTCTGTTCATCTGCCTAACGTCTGAATTTAGCCGAACCGCGAAGCGGTTTCTGCTTGAATGAATTGTTAGGCCATTGGTCGGGAGCCCATGGCCTGATGCAGCAGAACGAACGACTCACGAGCGCGTACAAGTCCCAGCCTTACCTCAGTGATGGAGTTCTCAGGCTTGTCCATGAAGAAGGCAATGTCATCGGGTGACGCAATCATGCTCTCCAACACTTGAAGTTGTGTCCCAGCAATTAGTGAATTTGCAGTCTTTCCGTAGCTGAGAGAGTCCGCGACGCTCTTAAGGCAAACTGCGATAACGTGAACCTTTTCCGCCGCGTCATAGCCGGCGCTGGATGAAACAAAGTCTGCCTTTGCTTTTACAGCTGCGGCCAGCACCTCCACGGCGTTGATGCTCTTGCGGTATTGCCAGAAGTTCCAGAGATAGCGTGCGACCGATAGTGCGACCGCGCAAACAGCGACTGTCCCTATGAACTCAAGCATTTCGTCCCCCCGCGAAGATGTGTCCGCGGAGTATCTTCTATCGCTGGCGCTTTGTGAATGGGAGAAATCGTAGCCGCGATCACGGATTACACGATGGCAAGCGGACTCTACCTTTGCGCGGTTTCTAGTTTTATCCAGCAAGGACACAGGCTTATGAAATACACCCCCAAAAACAATGGCGTAACAGCACGTCCGCCGACGCAGTTGCTCTATCAAGTGCACGACCGCTTGCGCGCTCGGTACTACAGCCTGCGCACTGAGCAGGCGTGTCTCAGTTGGACACCGCGCTTCATCCTGGCCAGCGGCTCTCTACCGCAACGTATTGCGTATCGATCGGCATCACATGTCGACGAGATCCCTAGTGTTCAAGATCTTGAGTAGTGGCGTCATAGTGCACAACCGTGCACTCACGACATACGACGCCAGAAACGACAAAACCGCGCAATGCGCGGTTTTGTCGTGATCGAAGATCGATGCGCGATCAAGGACGACGCGCCAGCGCCTCCACGTCCTTGGCCTTGGGCAGCAGATCCTGCTTGGTCACCGCAAACGGCCCGATGCTCAGCATCGGCACGGCCACGATCACCGAGGAAATCACCACGATCACCGCGCCGATCATGTGCGTCTCGGCCAGGCCTTCCATCGACTCGCCGCCGTAGATGTACAGCGCCAGTGCCGACAGGAAGAACATCACCGCGGTGATCACCGTGCGCGAGAGCGTCTGGTTGATCGAGCGGTTGAGCACTTCCAGCGGCTCCACGTGCAGCGCGCGGAAGTTTTCGCGCACACGGTCGAACACCACGATGATGTCGTTGATGGCAAAGCCCATCACCGACAGCAGGCCGGCCAGCACGGTCAGGTCGAACTCGCGCCCGGTCAGCGACACGAAGGCCACCGTGACCAACAGGTCGAACAGCGCGGTCAGGCTGGCCACCACCGCGAACTTCCACTCGAAGCGGAACGCGATGTAGATCAAGAAGCCCACCAGCATGAACACGGTGGCGTAGACACCGTTCAAGGCCAGGTCCTTGCCGACCTGCGGGCCGACGAATTCGCCCGGCTGCACGGTGGCGGGGTTCTGCGGGGTGCTGACGGCCTTGCGCACTTCTTCGGCGACGGTGCTTGCGGCATCGTCGCGGTTGTTGTGCTGCTCACGCGCCTGCAGGCGGATCATCACTTCGTTGCCGCCGCGTGCGTTCTGCACCTGGGCGTTTTCAAAGCCGGCCTTGGACAGCTGCTCGCGCACCTGGTCCACGTCCACGGTCTTCTGAAAGGAGGTCTGCACCAGCGTGCCGCCGGTGAATTCCAGTGCGTAGTTGAAGCCCTTGCCGACGATGACGCCGACCGAGGCGACCGCGATCACCAGCATCAGGATCAGCACCGGCTTGCGCAGGCGCATGAAGTCGATCTTGGTGTCGTTGGGAATGAGATGAAGCGGGAACAGTTTCATGAAAAGAGCTTCCGTTGGACGACCGCACCGTCAAGGTCCGGCCGCTTGCGCAGGGATTCCTTCTGCGGCGTTGCGCAAAGGCGCGCGCGCCGCAGCAGGACTCGCATCTCAGATGGCCACAGACTTGAGCTTCTTGCGGCGGCCATAGATCAGAACCGCCAATGCACGCGAGACAGTGATCGCAGTGAACATCGAGGCAAAAATACCGATCATCATGGTCAACGCAAAACCGCGCAGCGGCCCGGTGCCGAAGGCATACAAAGCCACCGCCACGATCAAGCCGGTGAGGTTGGCGTCCAGAATGGTGCCGCCGGCCTTTTCGTAACCAGCCGCAATCGCCGATTTGGCCGGCACACCCAGGCGCAACTCTTCGCGGATACGCTCGTTGATCAGCACGTTGGCGTCCACCGACAGGCCCACCGACAACGCCAGACCGGCAAACCCCGGCAGCGTCATGGTGGCGCCGAACAACGACATCACCGCCACCACGATCAGCAGGTTGAACAGCAGCGCCACCGAGGTAATCGCGCCGAACACGCGGTAATAGATGGTGAAGAACACCAGCGTGAACAGGAACGAGTAGATCACCGCAGTGACGCCCCGCTCCACGTTCTCCGCACCCAGGCTCGGGCCGATCACGTATTCCTCGACGAAGTCCATCGGTGCGGCCAGCGAGCCGGACTTGAGCAGCTTGGCCAGGTTCTCGGCCTCCACCTTCTCAAGACCGGTGGTCTGGAAGTTCTTGCCGAACACGCCCGCGATGCGGGTCGGCGACAGCGCCTCTTCCTTGACCCGCACGCTGCGCACTTCCTTGCCGTCGACCATGGTCACGGTGGGAATGCGTTCGATGTAGACCACCGACATCAGCTTGCCGACGTTGGCGCTGGTGTAATCGAGCATGCGCTGGCCGGCCACGTTGTTGAGCGTCACTGCCACCGCGGGCATGCCGTTCTGGTCAGTGCTGACGCTGGCGCTGACCATCTGGTCACCGGTTACCAGCGCGCGCTTGTTGAGCAGCACCGGCGCGCCGCTGTCACGCACGCGGTAGACCTTGGCTTCCGGCGGGATGGTGCCGCTGCGCACGGCGTCTTCGGCATTGCCTTCGACCACGGCGCGGAATTCCAGCGAGGCGGTGGCGCCGATCAGGCGCTTGGCCTCGGCCGTGTCCTGCAGACCGGGCAGTTCGACCACGATGCGGTCTTCGCCCTGGCGCTGGATGGTCGGCTCGGACACACCCAGCGCATTGACGCGGTTACGCAAGGTAGTGAGGTTCTGCTCGATCGCACCGCTGGCGATCTGCTTGAGTTCGGCCTCCGGCACCTTGACCGAGATGGTCTGGCCGCTGACGTCGTAGGTCAGCGTGGGCTGCGACTTGGCCAACGCGGTCCGTGCGGCATCGGCGCTGGCGCCCTCGCCCAACGAGACCTGGATGCTGTTGTCGCCACGACGCTCGACCGAGCGATAGGCAATGCGGCCATCGCGCAGCGTGGTGCGGATGTCCTCGGCAAAGCCCTCCAGACGCTTTTCCAGCGCGGCTTTCTGATCGACCTGCATGGCGAAGTGCACGCCGCCGACCAGGTCCAGACCCAGCACCATCGGCCGGCCGCCCAGCTTGGCGAGCCAGTCCGGCACCGTGGATGCCAGGTTCAGCGCCACCGTGTAGTTCTCGCCCAACTGCTGGCGCAACACGTCGTTGGCACGGGTCTGCGCCTGCAGATTAGGCAGGCGCACCATCAGGCTGTCGCCCTCCCGGGTCACCGCCTTGGGCGTGATGCCGGCGCTCTTGAGGTCGGCGTCGATCCGGCTGCGCAACGCGTCGTCCAGCTGCGCACCGCGGCTGGCGGTGATCTGCACGGACGGGTCTTTCTGGTAGACGTTGGGCAGCGCATACAACGCGCTGACCGCCAGCACCACCAGGATCAGGAAATACTTCCAGCGAGGAAATTCGAGCATTGCGACAGTCCCGCGCGGCACCATCCCGGCGCCACGCCTAGCAGTGAGAACGACTTCAGGCGGCCGATACAGCGTCGCGAGCGGTCATCCGGTGGATACGGGCAGTGCATGGAGCAAAAGCGCCCGGGGGCGTGGTCCGACTTCGTGCACCGACTGCGCCCACCAGAGGGTGCGCGCAGCTGTGGTGTTGCAGGTGTTCACTTGCAGTGACGTCTTGGGCGGACCCAAGCACGCATTGGCAGCGCAACGACAGCGGAGTGTACGAGCGGCCCCTGCCGTTTTCGAGCACCTGCCGGCCGCGCCGGACAGTGCCCGCTGCCGATGACGCGACTTAGCTGGCGGACTTCAGCGTGCCCTTGGGCAGCACGTGGCCAACGGCGCTGCGCTGCACGCGGATGCGCACGTTGTCGGCCACTTCCACGGTGATGAAGTTCTCGCCGATATCGGTGATCACGCCAGCCACGCCGCCGGAGGTGATGACCTCATCGCCACGCGACAGCTTGTCCAGCAACGCCTTGTGTTCCTTCTGGCGCTTCATCTGCGGGCGGATCATCAGGAAGTACATGACCGCGATCAGGATGATCGGCAACGCGAAGGTGGACAGGCTTCCCATCGGGCCGGGGGCCGGCGCGCCGCCAGTGGCCTGCGCCTGGGCGACGGGGATCAGGAAATCGAGCAGATTCATTCTATGCATCCTAGGTTTGGTGCCAGCGCGCCCAGCGGCCCGCTCGCCATTCAGGTACCGCCGGAGCGGAACAGCCGGGAATTATGCCATGCAGGTCCCACGCCGTCCGCGCCAGGGCACGGACGGCAGGTCTCAGCTGGATTCCCCGGGCAGCGGCGGCGTGGTGGCGCCGCGTGCCGCATAGAAGGACCGCCGGAACTCCACAAAGGTTCCCGCCGCGATCGCCGCGCGCATGTCGGCCATCAGTTTTTCGTAGTACCAGAGGTTGTGCAGGGTGCCCAGCATCGGCGCCAGCATCTCGTTGCAGCGGTCCAGATGGCGCAGGTACGCGCGCGTGTAGCCGCTGCTGCAGGCGTGGCAGCCGCAGCCCGGCTCGATGGTGTCCAGGTCGCGTTCGTACTTGGCGTTGCGGATGCGCACCGTGCCGAACGAGGTGAAATAGTGACCGTTGCGCGCGTTGCGGGTGGGCATCACGCAGTCGAACATGTCCACCCCGCGCGCCACGCCTTCGACCAGATCCTCCGGCCGGCCCACGCCCATCAGGTAGCGCGGCCGCTCGGCCGGCAGGCGCGGATGCAGGTGTTCGAGCATGGCATTGCGCTCGTGCTCGGGCTCGCCCACCGCCAGGCCGCCGATGGCATAGCCGTCGAAGCCAATGGCCTGCAAACCGTCCAACGAGCGGCTGCGCAGGTCCGGGTGCACCCCGCCCTGCACGATGCCGAACAGCGCCGCGTCATTGCCCAGCCCGTCATGCGCCTGACGCGAGCGCTGCGCCCAGCGCAGGCTCAGCTCCATCGAACGCCGCGCGACGTCTTCGGTGGCCGGGTACGGCGTGCATTCGTCGAAGATCATCACGATGTCCGAATCGAGCACCTTCTGGATCTGCATGCTCTCTTCCGGCCCCAGGAACACCCGCGCGCCGTCGGTTGGCGAGGAGAACGTGACGCCTTGTTCGGTGATCTTGCGGCGATGCGCTAGCGAAAACACCTGGAAGCCGCCCGAGTCGGTGAGGATCGGCCCGTCCCAGCGCGCAAATCCGTGCAGCCCACCGTGGTCACCGATCACGTCCAGGCCCGGGCGCAGGTACAGATGGAAGGTATTGCCCAGGATGATCTCCGCGCCCAGCGCGCGGATCTGCTCGGGCAGGATGCCCTTGACCGACCCATAGGTGCCCACCGGCATGAACGCCGGCGTCTCCACCGTGCCACGCGGAAAGGTCAGGCGGCCACGGCGCGCATGGCCGTCGGTGGTCTGGAGCTGGAACTGGAGTCGGGACATTGGAAGGCCGGGAATGGGGAATCGGGAGTTGGGAATCGGAGAAGCGGGTGGCGATGGCAGAACGTGTGGCGGCAAGCCCTACGATTCCCCATTCCCGATTCCCCACTCCCGGCTCCACAACAACATCGCATCGCCATAGGAGAAGAAGCGATAGCGCTGCGCGATGGCGTGTGCGTAGGCGGCGAAGATGCGGTCGCAGCCGGCGAAGGCCGAGACCATCATCAGCAGCGTGCTTTCGGGCAGGTGGAAATTGGTGACCATCGCATCGACGCTGCGGATGCGGTAGCCGGGCAGGATGAAGATCTGGGTTTCGCCGGCGAACGGCTGCAATTCGCCGTGCGGGGCGTCGTCGGTCTTGCGCCAGGCGCTTTCCAGCGAGCGCACCACGGTGGTGCCCACCGCGATCACGCGGCCACCGCGCGCACGGGTGCGGCGCACCTGCTCGACCAGCGCGGCGCCCACATTGAGCCACTCGGTGTGCATCACATGCTTGTCCAGCGCATCCACGCGCACCGGCTGGAAGGTGCCGGCGCCCACGTGCAAGGTCACATGGCCGAACTCCACCCCGCGCTCGCGCAGGCGCGCCAGCAGGGCTTCGTCGAAATGCAGGCCGGCGGTCGGCGCAGCGACCGCGCCCACTTCGCGCGCGAACACGGTCTGGTAGCGCTCGCGATCGTCCAGCCCCGGCTCGCGGCGGATGTACGGCGGCAGCGGCAGGCGCCCGGCGTCGAGCAACCAATGCTCCAGCGGCGCGGGGATGTCGAAACGCAACAGGTAAAACTCGCCGTCGCGGCCCAGCACTTCGGCCTGGCCACCGGCGTCCAGCGCGATCACGCTGCCGGCCTTGGGCGACTTGCTGGCGCCGATCTGCGCCCGCGCCTGCTGCCCGCCGAGCAGCCGCTCGATCAGGATCTCCACCCGCCCGCCGCTGGCCTTCTGCCCGAACAACCGCGCCGGGATCACCCGGGTGTCGTTGAAGATCAGCAGGTCGCCCGGCTGCAGCAGCTCGGGCAGATCGCGCACCTGCCGGTCACTGAAGGCCGCCGGCGTCGGCGGCACCACCAGCAAACGGCTGGCCGCCCGCTCGGCCAACGGCGCCTGGGCGATCAGTTCTTCGGGTAGGTCGTAATGGAAATCGGACTTCTTCAAGGCGTGGCGGTACAGCGGTTTGGGGGCGCTAGTTTAGCGGGACATGCTGAGGCAGGTTTGGCAGCCTTTTCCTCCAGGGGAAACAAGACCTGCGGAGATCGCGGAGGTAGCAGATCCTTCTCCCATCGGGAGAAGGTGGCGCGCAGCGCCGGATGAGGGTACGGGCGAAGCATAATGCGCTCAAATATTGCAGAGGCTTCGCCCCGTACCCTCACCCCAACCCCTCTCCCGGGGGAGAGGGGCTTGCTAGCTCGCGAATCATGGCTCTTACGATTCCCGATTCCCCACTCCCGAATCCCTGCCCACTACCTCTCGAACTTCGTCGACAGGATGATCGAGCTGGTAGTGCGCTCCACGCCGTCGATGGCGCCGATGGCGTCGGTGAGCACGTCCATGGCGTCTACGCCGCCGACCACGCCCAGGGCGATCAGGTCGTAGGGGCCGCTGACCGAATGCAGCGCGCGGACGTCGGCGATCTCGCGCAGGGCCTTGACCACCGCGGGCATCTTCTTCGGCAGCACGGTGATCAGGATGTGCGCGCGGATGCGGCCGTGTTCGTAGGCGTCGTGGGTGCGGACGGTGTAGCCGCTGATCACGCCTTCACGCTCGAGTTTCTCCAACCGGCTCTGCACCGTGGTGCGCGAGAGCCCGAGCCGGCGCGCGATCTGCGCGGTGGAGGCGCGCGCGTCCTCGCGCAGCAGGGACAACAACTGCTCGTCGGCGGGTGTGATCTTCATTTCGGCCATTCATTTCGTCGAATCGACGAAAATACCTCAATTCCTGCCCGGATCGGCGCTGCCAAACGACGATCCAGTGCCGTTAATGTGACGGGAACGCCACCGCTTCAGGAGATGCGCATGTCTGTCCTTGCCCCGCTCGCCCCGCTGCGTGCCCACGCCGGCCGCCGCCTGACCGCCGGCCTGGACGATGCCACCATCGAACGCCTGGCCACCGACCACCCCACCCTGCGCCAGGCCATCGAGGCCGCCGGGAGCGAATACACGCTGGTGCAGGCCGAGGTCGCCGACCTACTGGACCTGGACGAAGACGCACAGATCAGCGCGGTGCAGGACGGCTTCATCAATTTCTACGCCGACGATGCGGTAACTCCGTACGTGGCGCTGGCCGCGCGCGGCCCGTGGGTGATCACGCTCAAGGGCGCGGTGCTGTACGACGCCGGCGGCTACGGCATGCTCGGTTTCGGCCATACGCCCGAGGCGGTGCTCGACGCCATGGCGCGCCCGCAGGTGATGGCCAACGTGATGACGCCCAGCCTGGCGCAGCGCAAGCTCGACCGCGCCCTGCGTGCGGAGATCGGCCACACCCGCGGCGGCTGCCCGTTCGCGCGCTTCATGTGCCTCAACTCCGGCTCCGAAGCGGTGGGCCTGGCCGCGCGCATCGTCGACACCAACGCCAAGCTGCACACCGATCCGGGTGCGCGCCACGCCGGCGCCACCATCAAGCGCCTGGTGGTCAAGGGCAGCTTCCACGGCCGCACCGATCGCCCGGGGCTGTATTCCGATTCCAGCCGCAAGACCTACAGCAAGTACCTGGCCAGCTACCGCGACGAAGACTCGGTGATTGCGATTGCGCCGTATGACATCGCGGCACTGCAGCACGCCTTTGACGAGGCCGCGCGCAACCACTGGTTCATCGAGGCGGTGTTCCTGGAGCCGGTGATGGGCGAAGGCGACCCGGGCCGTGCGCTGCCGGCGGAGTTCTACGCTGCCGCGCGCACGCTGACCCGTAACCACGGCAGCCTGCTGCTGGTGGATTCGATCCAGGCCGGCCTGCGTGCGCACGGCGTGCTGTCGGTGGTGGATTACCCCGGTTTCGAACAGCTCGATCCGCCGGACCTGGAAACCTATTCCAAGGCGCTCAATGCCGCGCAATATCCGCTCTCGGTGCTCGCGGTGACCGAGCAGGCCGCGCAGGTGTACCGCAAGGGCACCTACGGCAACACCATGACCACCAACCCGCGCGCGCTGGATGTGGCTTGCGCCACCCTGGCGCTGTTCACCCCGCAGATCCGCGACAACATCCGCCTGCGCGGTGCACAGGCGCTGCGCAAGCTGGAAGCGCTGCAGGCCGAGCTCGGCGGCCTGATCACCAAGGTGCAGGGCACCGGCTTGCTGTTCTCCTGCGAACTGGCACCGCAGTACAAGTGCTACGGTGCCGGCTCTACCGAGGAGTGGCTGCGCCACCACGGCGTCAACGTGATCCACGGCGGCGAGAATTCGCTGCGCTTCACCCCGCACTTCGGCATGGACGAAGCCGAACTCGACCTGCTGGTGGGCCTGATCGCCAAAGCGCTCAAGGAAGGCCCGCGTCAGGCGCAGGCCGAGGCGGCTTGAGGGCTGGTGAATAGGTTGAGTGCTGGCGAGGTGACTTGCCGCCAGCACGGTGCAACTGGTGCTAGCGGCGTCTGACACGCGCCGAGCAGTGGATCTGGCACCGCCTGATGGCGATGCGTCGTGGGGCGTTCGTCGGCCGTCTCGCTCGTCATCTGCGCCGCGACAGCCACACGACAACACGGTTGCGGCGACCCATGAGGTCGCCGCAACTGCATTCGCACACGTAAAACGCCAGTAAGCCGCTTGGACTTCTCAGATGGGCACGGCACTCAACTTCCGGCGCAGGTAGTTGGTGACGGCGCGACGCGGCGACTTGCCGCGCCACGACGCCCAGCACAGATGCGAACCGACTGCCGTGGCGCCGCCGCGGTGGCCAAGCCCGAACCAGGTGCGGTCGGGATGGAACGCATCGCGCACCGGGAACACGATGCCCGCGAACTGGGCACCATTGGCGTTATAGAACCGCGTCATTCCACGTGGGCCGGACATCATCGGGATCTGCCGATGGTCCTCCACCAACTCCGGCGCGTGCGCGCTGAAGATGTGCTCGATGAACGCCCGCCAGAATGGATGGCCCGCTTCCGAGCCGAAGACCGCGTTGCCGATCTTGAACGCCGCATTGTCTGGCGCGCCCTCTTCCACGGGCAGCACGCAGGCCTGGGTCAAGACATCCGGGCCGAGCGTGCGCAGCAATTTATAGTCGGTATCGAAGTAGAAACCGCCGTAGACGTGCATGTAGGCACAGCGTGCGATGTCGGCCTTCATGACGCCGAAGCGGATGGCTTCAAAGCGATCGGCCAGCTCCGGAAATGCGCTGCGCATCAGCGCGGAATTGTCGGCGTCGTCCCAGACATTGCAGGTCCAGCCAGGAAGAAGACGTTGCAGCCGGGCCTGGACGCGGCGCTCTTCCCACATCAGGTCCTTGGTGGGTGCGGCCAGATGGAACACATGCGGAATCATGTGGGCTCTCACGAGTGGGGGGCGCTGCCCTCACATCAGCCCGGATCACCTCGGGCCACAGAGTCAGCCCGGGTGATTTTAATTACCCCCATAGTGTGACGCAGTTATCTTTTATAAAGATCGCAACGCCGCTTCGCGTTGGTGCTGAATCGGTCAGGCCGCAGTTACTTACGGGTCATTCCCAACACCGATCCGCCCGCCCCTTGAGCGTGGCACTGCGCGGGCAATCGCGTGGCGCAATCCGGCCCGCCTCGTGCTCGATCAACTGCTTGGACCCATCTGCGCGGCGTTGCAGCTCGAACGCATCGTAGAGGCGTCCGGTCGCCGTGCGCGACTCGTAGACGAGCTTCTGTTGATCGATGCGCAGCACCTGATACAGCTGGGTGTCTTCGCCCACCGGGCGCATGGTCTTGCGCGCCATGTCCGAGAGCCGGTACTGCTTGGGGCCGGCCACCGACACCACGAACACCGGCGTTGGCCGGCCGCCGTCATCGCCGCGCCGGCCGTAGGTGTGGTCATGGCCCTGCAGCACCAGGTCGACCTTGTGGCGGCGGATCACCGGCAACACCTGCTCGACCAGCTTTTGGTTCTCGCGGTCGGCACGCGGCGAAAAGAACGGCTGATGGATCAGCACGATCGACCAGGGATGCGGGTTGTCGGCAAGCACGCCATCCAGCCACTGCGCCTGTGCCTGCCCGGTGCCCAGATCCAGCGCCGAGGTGCCATCGAGCACTGCGATGCGCACGCCCTGGTAATCGAACCAGTAACTGGTGCGCGCGGTGGCGGCCGGGCCGTTGCGCGGCAGCGCGAAGGTCACCGGCCAATGGCCGCCGAGCACGCGCGTAGCCTGCGGGGTGTCTTCGGCGTCTTCGTGATATTCGTGATTGCCCGGTGCCGGCGCCACCGCGGTGCCTTCCAGCAACCAGCGCCCGGCTTCGAACCATTCGGCCCATTCGTTGTCGTCCTGGCCGTCCTTGCCGCTGACCAGATCGCCGGCGAACAACGCCAGCCGCGCCTCCGGTGCCGAGCGCCAGGCCTGACGGATCACCCGCGACACCAGGCTGAGATTCTTGTTCTGCGTATCGCCGAAATACAGCAGCGTCAGCGGGGTGCCGGGCGTGGCTGCGGTACGGAAGTGATTCCACGCGCCCCAGGTGCCCTGGCCCTGCACGCGATACGCGTAGAGCGTGTCCGGCGTGAGTCCGTCGATGTCGGCGCGGTGATGATGCGAGGCGCCGTTTTCCGAACTCAAGGTCGCGGTCGTGGCCTGGATGCGCCGCGGCGTGCCCACATCCGGCGAATCGCCGGCTACCACCAGTTCCAGCCAGGGCGCAGTGACGCTGGCATCGGTACGCCAGGCCACTGCGAAGCCTCGCGCGGCATCCTGCGCCGGGGTGGCGACGATCCGGTCCGGGAAGCCATCGGCCACATAGTGCGTGGAGCCCAGCGGCACCTGGGTGTTCGGCTCGGCCGCCTTGTCGGCAGCCACGGCGGGCACACAGGCGAGCGCCAGCAACGCCAGCACGGCGCGTAACGAATGCTGCTTCAACGACTGCTGCATCACTGTCACGGTGCGCAGTCCTTCAAGCGCAGCGTGCGCGCGATGTCGCGCCAATCGAACGCAGCCACGGCCTGGTCGTCGTGCAGCGCGTAGAACACCCCACCCGGGAAGCGCGCATCGCCATGCTGGTCCAGCCACACGCCATCGGTATTGGCGGTCACCCGCCCGGCGAACGCACCGACCGGCGCCAGGCTCTGCCGATCGAACACCTGGAACACGCTGCGGTCCTTGAACTGGTCGGTGGCAATCCAGTAGCCGCTGCCGTCGGCGCACTGCAGCAAGGTCATGCCTTCGGCCTGCGCCTTGAACAAGCCCGTGCCCACATTGCGGCCGCGATAGCGGCCATCCATGCCGTACTCACGCAACTGCGTGCCTACCGCGACATCTTCCTCGGCAATCATCAGGCGCGCGTTGGCCTCGTCGCCAAAGACCGATTCGGCAATGCGCACCGCACCGGCCTCGGTGGTATCGCCAAAGCTCTGCGTCAGCGTGGCGTTCCAGCCCTGCCCTGCGGTCTGCAGCTGATAGCGGCGGAAACGCTGGCCAAGCTCGGCCAACGGCGGCGGTGTGTCCTTGTTGGCCGGCGACATGTAGTTGTCGCTGACCACCACCTCGTAGCCGCCGTTGTGCTTGCGCACCCACAGCCCGTACGGTTCGCGCAGTTCGTCCTGGCCGAAGGCGGCCAACGGCTTGAAGTCCGGCAGCGAGAACACCTGCACGCGGCGATTGTCGCGCTCCACCACGAACACCAGATCGTCGACCACCGAGATCCCGTTGGGACGATCCAGCTTGCCCGGCGCCTTGCCCTTACCGCCCACCACGCGCAACCGCTTGCCGCTGTCGCCATCGAACACCACCAGCGCATGCGTGGCCTTGGCGGTGGCGATCAGCCAGCGGCTACCATCCGGCGCAATCCAGCTGGCCGGCGAATCCAGGTTGTCGGCAGGCGTCAACGCCGTGATGAAGGCCTCCGGCACCACCTGATGCGCGACCTTGGACTCGCTGAGCAAAGGGTCTTGCAGCAGCGCTTCGTCGGCTTCACGGTCGGCTGGCGCGCTGGCGCAACCGGCCAACGCCGCCGCGGCGGCGAGCACTGTGGTCTGCAGGATGTGGCGCGCGGCCATCACAGCGCCACCTTCAGGCCGAGCGCATAGGTGCGGCCGTACTCTTCGTTCTGCAGCGTGCGCGAAGGCACGCCCTGGTACAGCTCCAACGGCTCGTCGAGCAGGTTCTGCGCTTCCAGATACAGGCTGACGTGGCTGTTGAACTGATAGCTCATGCTGACATCCAGTTGGGTGTGTGGCGCGACGTAGATATCGTACGCGCGGCTCTGGCCGATGGTGTCCAGGTACTCGCTGCGATACACGGCCGCCACGCGCGCACTAAAGCCATACTTTTCATAGCCCAGATGGCCGCTGTAGATGCGCTTGGACGAGCGCGGCAGCATGAAGTCGTCGCCGGCGCGATTGCTCAGGCCCGGGTCGAAGTCGCTGTCCAGGGCGGTGGCGCTGGCGCCAACCAACAAGCCGTTCCAGCCTTCGGGCAGGAAGTCCAGCGTCTGCTGCCAGTTGAACTCGGCGCCGCGCACCTTGGCGGTGTCGCCATTGATCGAGCGCGTCACCTGCAGGCCCGGGAATTCGGCATCGGTGGTGCTGAGGGTCTGCACGATGTAATCGTCGATCGACTTGTTGAACACCCCCAGCGACACCAGCCCGGTGCTGCCGATGTATTTTTCGAACGACAGGTCCAGATTGGTGGAGCGATACGGGTTGAGGTCCGGGTTGCCGATGCTCACTTCTTCATCGCCGCGGTTGATGCTCACGCGCGGCGACACATCGCCGAACGACGGGCGCGACAGGGTCTTGTTGGCTGCAAAGCGCAGCACCCAATCGTTGCCGCTGTCGTAGCGCAGGTGCAGGCCCGGCAACACATTGGTGTAGCTGCTGGACGCCTCGCGCGGCGTGACCGTGGCGGTGCGGCCGTTTTCGGCCACGTCCACCTGGTTGCCGGTGGCGTTGAACTGCGTGTTTTCCACGCGGACACCGGCAATCATGCGCAGCGCACCGATGTCCCAGGTGCCCATGGCATAGGTGGCGAAGACGTCTTCGGTGGCGGTGTAGTCGTCCTGCAGCGAGACCTGCTGGTTGCCGCCCACGTCCTGCGGACGAGCGCTGTACAACCCACCCGACGCGCGCCAGTAGCGACGCATGCCGTCCGAGCCGATGCTTTCGCCCAGCGTGCCGCCGCGGTGCTCCGGTGCGGCGGTGGTCCAGCTGCTCAGATCGATCGCCGGGCCACGCCGCAGCTCCTGTTCGTTGACGTCCACATCGCGCTCGCGCCAGCGACCGAGCACACCCATCTTCAGGCTGGAATGTTCGCCGTCGAAGCGCACATTGACCTGCGCGCTGTGCTCGCTGTCGTCCACCGTCTTGGGCGACACGACAAAGCGGTCGAACACGAAGTCCTGGTTGCTCTGCCATCCGTTGTCAGAGAACCCCAGCCGCGGGATGCCGCTGCGCTGGTCCACGGTGGCCGACAGGTCGTCGCCGTCGTAGTTGAAGCGCGCTTCCATTTCGTCGTTTACGCGTTCGGTGGTCTTGGTGTAGCCCACCTTGTAGTCCACCGTTGCAGCGCTCAGGCGGTTTTCACCACCGAAGCTGATTGCCGTGTTGTCTTCCTTCTTGGTGCGGTAGCGCACCCGCTTGGAGATGCTGTCCGCTGGCAGGTCGGCCACGTCGTAGGTGCCATCGCCGTTGGCGCTGACCTCCCCATCGGCCAGGCCGAAGATGGTGCGCTGACGTGTTTCGGCATCGTCGAAACGGCTGTACAGCGAGCGCAGGTAGTAGCGGTTGTCGGCGTCCGGGCGCCAGTCCAGATTGAGGTTGGCGCCCATGCGGGTGCGCTCGATGAAGTACTTGCGACGCTGCACTTCGCCGGCGAACAGGTCATCGGCAGCGCCACCGTCGAAGCTGTCGTACGCCACTTCGGTGTTGTCGGATTCGAACTCACGGTCCTGATAGTTCACACCCACCGCCACACCGAAGGTGCCGTTGTAGATGTCGCTGTAATTGAACGCGCCCTTGGGGCTGGTCTTGCCCGACAGCGACTGGTGGCTGCCTTCGATCGACCCGCGCAGGGTGCGCCCGTCGCGATCGAACGCCGAGGTGGATTCCACCTGGATGGCGCCGCCGATCGAATCGCCCGGCATGTCCGGCGTGGGCGACTTCACGACCTTCAAGCGCTCGGTGGAATCGGACGGAATCACGTCCAGCGGCGCCGAGCGTGTACCGTCTTCCGGCGTGCCCATGCTCATGCCGTCGATGGTCACGCTGTTGAGCGACGAATCCAGGCCGCGGATCACCACAAAGCGCCCCTCTCCCTGGTCGCGGGTGACGCTGACACCGGGCAGGCGCTGCAAGGATTCTGCAACATTCTTGTCGGGGTAGCGGCCCATCGCATCGGAGGCCACCGCATCCTGGATCGCATCGGAAGCACGCTTGAGATCGACTGCGCGCTCCTGCGCTTCCAATTGTGGCCGCACTTCCAGCCGCTCCAGGTCGATTGCCGCCGCGCCGCTGGCTGCACCGGTCGCGACCGCCTCTTCTGCCGCCTGTGCCAGCGGGCTCCACGCGACCGAAGCCAACGTCAGCGTGATCGCCATGCAGAGCGGAGTCTTGTTCAACACGAGTGCTTCCCCAATCGGTTAAGAATGGGTGTGCACACTATGTCTGCGACGTTTCACCGACATGACATATGCGAGCACCATCACAGGCCCTGTGTGGCGACGCTGCGGCCGGCTGCGGCACACTGTGGGCCTCTCCCGCACGCTGCCGCCCATGAAAATCGTCGAAGTCCGTCACCCCCTGGTCCAGCACAAGGTCGGCCTGCTGCGTGACGCAGCGTTGAGCACCAAGGGCTTCCGCGAACTGGTGACCGAGCTGGGCACCCTGCTGGCCTACGAGGCCACGGCCAATCTGGACACCGAATCGCACGTGCAGCCGGGCTGGGCCGGGCCGGTGGAAGTGCAACGCATCGCTGGCGCCAAGATCACCCTGGTACCAATCCTGCGCGCCGGCTTGGGGATGTTGCCGGGCGTGCTGGCACTGATTCCCGCCGCGCGCGTCAGCGTGGTCGGCCTGCAGCGCGATGAAGAAACCCTGCAACCGGTGCCGTATTTCGAGCGCCTCACCGGCCGCCTGGAAGAACGCGATGCGCTGATCCTGGACCCGATGCTGGCCACCGGCGGCACGCTGGTCGCCACCATCGACATGCTCAAGCGCGCTGGCGCACGGCGCATCAAGGGCATCTTCCTGGTCGCCGCGCCCGAAGGGTTGAAAGCGCTGGAAGCGGTACACCCTGACGTGGAGGTCTATACCGCCGCCATCGACGACCACCTCAACGAAAAAGGCTACATCCTGCCCGGCCTGGGCGATGCCGGCGACCGGATCTTCGGCACGCGGGTGGAGTGAGCTTTCCAGCTGAAGTGAGTTTCCCGGCTGAGATGAGCGTCCCAAGCGTCCAGATCAAGAACCGACGCGCGCTGCACTATCCGACCGCGCTGCAACCGCGCCGATAAGATGAATCGGCGGCTTTAAGCCCCTCTCCTACGGGAGAGGGGTTGGGGTGAGGGTACGGCAAGCGATGCTGGCGGCGATTCACTTCTGCCGACGCGTAGCGACGCGTTTGTCATGTCAGGCATCGGCATTTCGCTGAGGCGCCCCTCATCCGGCGCTATGCGCCACCTTCTCTCGACGGGAGAAGGAAAAACCGCGTCGACGCGCTGAAGCCTGCCTCAGCGGGTCGACGCCTCGATCGCCGCACTTACATACACCAGCGGCGCATTCCAGTTGATCGCTACCTCGTTTGTCGCGTAGCTGCAGGTGTTGTCCAGATACGACAGCGCGGCCAGCTTGGACGGATACGCCACCTTGCAGTCTTTCGCGTCCTGCTGGCCCGGCTGCGGGCCACCGGCCAGCCAGCCCGGCACGGGCGCATCGATGCCGTCGGCTTCGGATGGGCGATGGTGGATATGCATTGGCGTGCGCTGCCCGACCCCGGTGACGAACGACAGCCCCAGCGGATTGCGCCCCAGGATGTAGTCCAGCTGCGATTGCGCCGCATCCAGATAACGACGTTGCTGCGTCACCCGGTAGCCCTGCAGCAGCATCATGGCCTGATTGAGCACCACCGCATTGCTGCCCCAGACAAAGTCGTTGTCGGCCATGGCCAACCGCCACGGCGATGCCTGCCACTGGTCGCCCAGGCGCTGCGCCAGCCCGCTGATTTCGCCTTCGATACGTGCGCGGTCGGCATGCGGCGTGAGCTGGTCACGGTGGGCGGCCAACGACATCCAGGCCAATCCACCCACGTTGCTCCACCCCGGCACGCTCGCATGTACGTTGCGCGCCAGCATGGCGTCGTAGAACGCGTCCTCGCGCGTGCTCACATAGAGCTCCGCTGCTGCCCAGGCAAATTCGTCATCTACGGTGGCGTCGTCGTAGCCGCCGGTACGCACGTCGTCAGGCTGGCGATAGATCACGTTCGGGTGTTGTTGCGCCCACGCCCAGGCACTACGCGCCGCCTTCAACATGCGCGCCGACGCGCCTGGATACTGCTTGTCGAACGGCGCATACATGCGGCTGGCAGCCGCCATCACCGCGGCGAAATCCAGCGTGGCGGCGGTGGCCTTCATCACGACATAGCGCTGCTGCTTGGCCTGGTCCGGCATCACCAGCCCATCGAACTGCTTGTCGGTGAGCTTGTGGTACACCCCGCCATCGGCCGGGTCCTGCATGGCCAGCATCCATTCCAGATTCCACCACACTTCCTGCAGGATGCCGGGCACGCCAGGCGCATCGTTGGGAATGGTGAGTGCCTGCGCCTTGAACAGCGCCGGGTAGTGCTCATACGCGGCCAGCAAGGTGTAGGTGCTGATGCCGGAATTGACGATGTACTTGTTGTAGTCGCCCGCGTCGTACCACCCCTTGGGCGCGCTGATCACGCTGTTGGCCGGGCGCGTGGCAGACGCCGCAGACGGATGGATGCGCACCTCGGTGTCCGGATGCCCGGCCGCGCGCGCGTAGCGCCCGGCAAACTGCGCCGGCAACTCGGTACTGGCACGGTTGTAGTAGAACGCCTTCAGCGAGGCATCCACGACCGGCTGGTAGGCACTCGCTGCAATCGGGAATGCATCCGAGGCCGGCATGCCGGCGATCTTCAACCGATACGTACCCGGCGTGCGCAGTGCGGAAAAGTCGGCCACGCGTGCCTGTTGCCCCGCCGGTGCCCAACTGGCCGCCGGCGACAAGCTGCCCTCCAGCACGCGAGCGCCCTTGGCATCCTCCACCGTGAAGCGGTCTGGACCGGCCGCTGCGGACGCCGGCAAGCCGACCACCGCCAGCTTGGCCGAGCCCGGCAGATAGCCGAGTTGATTGACGTGGATGGTGGCGCCAGCGGCCGGCGTGGTGCCGGCAGTGCCGGTCGTGTCCGCCGCACAGGCGGCGATGGGCGATGCGATCACCATGGCGGTGAGCAGGGTCTGGAAAATGGTCATGCCACGATGGTCGCCAAATCGACGCACACCGACAAGTCCAATCCAGACATAGGCCACTGCGCCAAACCGCATTACTGCTGGCGAAGGTGTGGCGTGCAAGCGCTTGGGCCAGCGTGGGTCAGTACTGTGTGCAGGCCCACCTGAAACGTTTCGTAGCGCGGCGTTGCTGATCACGTTGCCGCTCAAAGCCGAGCCGCTGAGCAAGATCGCGTATCAGCAAAAGCGCGCTCCGTCGAACGCTTCCGTCATGCCTGCTCCGGGAAACGGCGCAGGCATGCGGGACTCACCGTGCCGGCGTTGCCAGCTGCACTGCGGCCTTGCCCACCGGATTGCGCGGGTCACTACCACCGCTGAGCACGTTGCGGCGCTTGTCCCATTCCACGGTCTGGAAATTACCCCAGACGTGGCTGGAACCACGGCCGCCCTCAGCGGTGTCGCCCGGCAACTTGAGCGCGTGGCCCATTGCTTCCAGCGCCTTGGCGGTTTGCGGCGAGAACGCATTGCTCTCGGCCTCGATGACGTCCGGCAACCACTGGTGGTGATACCGCGGCAAGGCACTGACCTGCTGCGCGTCCAGGCCGGCGTCGTAACCCAGGATGCCGAGCAGCACCATGGTGATGATGCGGCTGCCGCCCGGGGTGCCGAGCACGGCGACCTTGTCGGCCGATTCCATGAAGGTGGGCGTCATCGAGCTGAGCATGCGCTTGCCCGGCTTGGGCGCGTTGGCGGCATAGCCCATCACGCCGAAGGCGTTCGGGGTGCCAGGCTTGAGCGCAAAGTCGTCCATCTCGTCGTTGAGCAGCACGCCGGTGCCCTTGGGGATCAGCCCGGAGCCGTACAGCAGGTTCACCGTCTGGGTGGCGCCCACGCGGTTGCCTTCGCCATCGATGATGGAAAAGTGCGTGGTCTCGTCGTCTTCCAGCGGCGTCGGGTTGCCCGACAGCAGGTTGCTCGGCGTGGCCTTGTCCGGATTGATGGTGGCACGCAGGCCCTGCGCGTAATCCTTGCTGGTCAGCACGCGCTGCGGCACATCGACAAAGTCCGGGTCGCCCAGGAAAAAGGTGCGGTCACGGTAGGCGCGGCGCATCGCTTCCACCACCAGGTGGGTGCGGTGCGCGTCGTCGAGCGTGTTCAAGTCCCAGCCTTCCAGGATCTGCAGCATCGCCGCGAGTGCAATGCCGCCGGAAGACGGCGGCGGCGCGGTGGTGACCTTCCAGCCGCGGTAATCGAACTGGATCGGCGTGCGCTCCTTGACCTGATACCCGGCCAGTTCAGCCGCGGTCCAGCGCCCGCCAGCCTGCTTGACGCCGGCCAGCAGCTTCTTGGCGGTCTCGCCCTTGTAGAAACCGTCAAAGCCCTTGTCGCCCAGCAGCGTCAGGGTGTGCGCGAGCTCGGGCTGCTTGAAGATGTCGCCTTCGGCAATGGGTTTTCCGCCGCGCAAGTAAACCTCGCGCGTGCCGGGGTAGCGCTCCATCACTTCGCGCCGCGAGGCGTAGCCCTTGGCCATGCGCGCATACACCGGGAAGCCGTCGATAGCGATGCGGATCGCCGGTGCCAGCGATTGGGTGAGCGGCAGCCGGCCGTGCTTGGCCGCCAGTTCCACCAGCGCTGCCGGCAAACCGGGGATGCCGGCCGACCACGGGCCGTTGACCGAGCGGTCGCGGTCCAGCCCGCCGTTCTTGTCCAGGAATTGCGCGGACGTGGCGGACTCCGGCGCGTACTCGCGCGCGTCCAGCATCACGTCCTTGCCGGTCTTGGCGTCGTGCAACAGGAAGAACCCGCCGCCGCCCAGCCCCGAGCTGATTGGCTCGACCACCGCCAGCGTGGACGACACCGCGATCGCCGCATCGAAGGCATTGCCGCCTTCGCGCAGGATCTGCAGCCCGGCATCGGTGGCCAGCGCGTGGCCACTGGCCACCGCCGCACCCGGCGGATGCGTGGCGGTGCCGGCGGGCGGCGGCGTGGCCGCTGCGGCGTCGGGCTGGGCCGCCCACGCGGCTGGGGCGACCACGAAGGCCAGCAACAACAGGCCACGCGGGAACAAGCGTCGGGGGGAAGTGATCACGGGGCGGGAGGCTCCTGTTCGTACAGTTCGGGATGATCGCGCTGCAGCTGGATGAGCTTGGCCAGCAATTGATCATGTGTTTCCGGGATCGCCGGGTCCGGGTCGATGCATTCGACCGGGCACACCACCACGCACTGCGCCTCGTCGAAATGACCAACACATTCGGTGCAGCGCGCCGGATCGATCACATAGATGGTTTCGCCCATCGAGATGGCCTGATTCGGGCACGCCGGCTCGCAGACGTCGCAGTTGACGCACAGCTCGTTGATCTTCAGCGACATGTGGAGGCCACCTGCGGGGCCAGGCCCGGGCGAAGCAGCTGCCCGTGCGCGACGGCGCAGGCACTGCGATGGACGCCGCCGGTGGCGGCATCTGGGAACGGCCCCGAAGGGCCGACCCGGATGGAGTGCAACGTCAGCAGCATGGTGCGTTTCCACGCCGCGGCCGGATGCGCCCTCCCGCGCACCCGGCCTGGTACGGCATTACTTGGCTTCAACGAAGATGTATTCCGCGCCCTTGGGCTGGATGATGGTCTGCACGCGCGCGTTCTCGGCGGCATTGCCGATGAACAACACGCGCACGCCCTTCATCGAATCCGGCTGCACGTCCTTGAACGCGGCTTCGATCAGGTCGGCCATCTTGGTGGAGGCCGACGAACCGAAGGCCAGCATGTTGCCCGGCTGCACGCCACGGGCCAGCGCGGTCTTGACGCTTTCCAGCTGACGCTCGTAGCTGCCGGCGAACTCGGCATCGGATTCCGGCGGCAAGTAGTACAGGAACGGGCTATTGGTGGTGGTGCCCAGGTTCTGGCCAACCACTTCCTGCAGGTACTTCTTCCAGCCGGCGTTGTCGTCCTTGGCCGGAGCGGTCAGCGCAGCCGGAGCGGCAGCGGCGGTCGGTGCCGGCTCTTCGTTCTTGCAGGCGGTGACGGCCAGAGCGGCGATCGAAGCGAGCGCCAGCGCGCGCATGGTGTGTTTCATGAAACTCCTCCCTTTGAAAAGCGTGTGGTGGTGTTGACTGCTGAGACGGTTCAGACCTGGGCGCGCGATTCACGCACCTGGCGCAAGGCATCGACGACCGACGCCGGAACGAAGCCGGACACATCCCCGCCCAGCCGCGCGATTTCGCGCACCAGCGAAGACGAGATGAAGCTGTACTGCTCGGCCGGGGTGAGGAACAGCGTTTCCACCTCCGGGATCAGATGGCGATTCATGCTGGCCATCTGGAATTCGTATTCGAAATCGGACACCGCACGCAGGCCGCGCAGCAGCACGCCGGCGCCCATGTCGCGCACGAAATGCGCCAGCAAGGTATCGAAACCGCGCACTTCCACATTGGCATGCGCCGCCAGGGCTTCCTGGGCGAGTTCGACGCGACGCTCCAACGGCAGCGCCGGGCCCTTGGACGGGCTGTAGGCAACGCCCACCACCACGCGCTCGAACAACGGCGCGGCGCGGTTCACCAGGTCGATATGGCCATTGGTGATCGGGTCGAAGGTACCGGGATAGACAGCGATGCGGCTGTTGGCCACGCTCATACGGAAGCTACCGGGGTCGGATCGCCGTTCAGTGTAGCAGCGGCCCGGCGATACAGCGCATAGCGCACCTCCCGGGTGGCGCCCTCGCGGTGCAGGTGCCAGCCCGGCGGCACCTGCGGCGGCAGCTCGGCCGGCGTTTCCAGGTACAGCCAGGCGTCGGCGGCCAGATGCGGCGAGAGCCGTTCCAGCACCGGCGCCCACAGCCCTGCAGCGAATGGCGGGTCGACAAACACCAGATCCACCTGGCCGGTGGGCGCGCGCTCCAGCCAGCGCAGTGCATCGTCCTGCAGCACCTGCACCTGCTCGGCGGCGCCCAGCCGGGCCACGTGCTCACGCAGGCGTTGCGCCAGCCCGGGGTCGCGTTCGATCAGCAGCGCATGCGCGGCGCCCCTCGAGACTGCCTCCAGCCCCAGCGCGCCGGAGCCGGCGAACAGGTCCAGCACGCGGGCGCCGGCCAGGCGCGGCATCAGCCAGTTGAACAGCGTTTCGCGTACGCGGTCGCTGCTGGGCCGCAACCCGGGCAGCTGTGGCACCGACAAACGCGTATTGCGCCAGCGCCCACCCACGATGCGCACCTGCCCTTCCGCGGCGCCGCCGGCCGGCCGTGCAGCGCGGCTCATCGGCGCACGCACGTGGTCGGCTGATGAAAGCAAGGCAGCAAAGGAGCGGCAGGCATCATGGGCAGGCAATCAAAGAACCGGCGCCCATGATAGCGCTGCGGCCGCCATGGCCGCGCCGTGCCCCGGGCGGCCGGTGCATTGCTGAATCCTGCGGTGAGGCCTTGAAAAATTTCGCATGCAGCCTCATCCCCCAGGCCATCGGCCGCACAGCGGCCCAGGCCACCACGGAGCACGACCACAATGACCGTTGATACCGACAAGCAGACGCTGGGCTTCCAGACCGAGGTCAAGCAGCTGCTGCAGCTGATGATCCACTCGCTGTATTCCAACAAGGAAATCTTCCTGCGCGAGCTGGTGTCCAATGCCGCCGACGCCGCCGACAAGCTGCGCTTCGAAGCCTTGGTCAAGCCCGAGCTGCTGGAAGGCAGCGGCGAGCTGCGCATCCGCGTCGACTTCGACAAGGACGCGCGCACCGTCACCATCGACGACAACGGCATCGGCATGAGCCGCGAGGACGCGGTGTCCCACCTGGGCACCATCGCCAAGTCCGGCACCGCCGACTTCCTCAAGCATCTCAGCGGCGACCAGAAGAAGGACGCCAACCTCATTGGCCAGTTCGGCGTGGGCTTCTACAGCGCCTTCATCGTTGCCGACCAGGTGGACGTGTATTCGCGCCGTGCCGGCCTGCCCGCCAGCGACGGCGTGCATTGGTCCTCGCGCGGTGAGGGCGAGTTCGAAGTCGCCAGCATCGACAAGCACGAGCGCGGCACCCGCATCGTGCTGCAGCTGAAGGACGGCGAAGAGTCCTTTGCCGATGGCTGGACCCTGCGCAACATCCTCAAGAAGTATTCCGATCACATCGGCCTGCCGATCGAGATGCGCAAGGAGCACTACGGCGAAGACGCCGACAAACCCGCCGAACCCGAGTGGGAAGTGGTCAACCGCGCCAGCGCGCTGTGGACCCGCCCCAAGTCCGAGATCAAGGACGAGGAGTACCAGGAGTTCTACAAGCACGTTGCGCACGATGCCGGTAATCCGCTGGCGTGGAGCCATAACAAGGTCGAAGGCAAGCTGGATTACACCTCGCTGCTGTTCGTGCCCGGCCGCGCCCCGTTCGACCTGTACCACCGCGATTCGGCCAAGGGCCTGAAGCTATACGTGCAGCGCGTTTTCATCATGGACCAGGCCGAACAGTTCCTGCCGCTGTATCTGCGTTTCATCAAGGGCGTGGTGGATTCGGCCGACCTGTCGCTCAACGTCTCGCGCGAGATCCTGCAGTCTGGCCCGGTGGTGGACTCGATGAAGTCCGCGCTGACCAAGCGTGCGCTGGACATGCTGGAAAAACTGGCCAAGGACAAGCCGGATGACTACGCCACCTTCTGGCGCAACTTCGGCCAGGCGCTGAAGGAAGGCCCCGCCGAGGACTACGCCAACCGCGAAAAGGTCGCCGGCCTGCTGCGTTTCTCGTCCACCCACGACGCTACCGGCGCGCAGAGCGTGGCGCTGGCCGATTACGTGGGCCGCATGACCGAAGGTCAGGACAAGCTGTACTACCTCACCGGCGAGAGCTACGCGCAGATCAAGGACAGCCCGCACCTGGAGGTGTTCCGCAAGAAGGGCATCGAAGTGCTGCTGCTCACCGACCGCATCGACGAATGGCTGATGAGCTACCTCACCGAATTCGACGGCAAGTCGTTCGTGGACGTGGCCCGCGGCGATCTGGACCTGGGCAAGCTGGACTCGGAAGAAGACAAGAAGGCGCAGGAAGAAGTCGCCAAATCCAAGGAAGGCCTGGCCTCGCGCATCAAGGCCGCACTCGGCGACGACGTGGCCGAAGTGCGCGTCTCGCACCGCCTGACCGACTCCCCGGCCATCCTGGCCATCGGCCAGGGCGACCTGGGCCTGCAGATGCGTCAGCTGCTGGAAGCCAGCGGCCAGGCCGTGCCGGAAACCAAGCCGGTGTTCGAATTCAACCCGGCCCACCCGCTGATCGAAAAGCTGGATGCGGAACAGGATATGGACCGCTTCGGTGACCTGAGCCGCGTGTTGTTCGACCAGGCTGCGCTGGCGGCGGGTGATAGCCTCAAGGATCCCGCCGGTTATGTGAAGCGGTTGAATAAGTTGTTGTTGGAGTTGTCGATTTAAGGTTTGCGACAACTTTCGTGGCAAACCAGGACCGGTGAATGCGCCGGTCTTTTTTAACAATTTCGAAAATCCTTCACCCGAACAGTGTTGAAGCATACAACTGAATAAAAAACAAAAATCCACTCTAAACAATGGACGCTGGACATGTACAGGCGGCACAACTTCAATTCGATGGCACTAGACACAGAGCATGCTCTCACCTCACCTCTGGAGACCTCCAAGTTCGATCAAAAATCTTTCTTAGGACCCTCATCGCGGTTGGAGCGGCAGAGCCACTGATCTCTCCGGCGCTAGGCACCGAGCAGTAGCCAGACCGTTGGGATGCCATAGAGCGCAAGAGCTCTGGCTCTTGAGCGAGGGGATCAGACTCAATGGAGCCTCACGAGTTGGATTCGTCTACAGCCATTCCCGCCATGGAGTGAGGTTCGCTTTCACCATGATCGTGGGGTGCCGTAAGGTCAATGACGCGATCAGCATGGTCAATGGTCTCCTGGCGATGTGCCACGACGACTCTCGTGATCTTTAGCGTCCTAATGTGCTCGTTCGTAATCTGTTCTGAGTGCTTGTCCAAATGACTTGTCGCCTCGTCCAGAACAAGGATTCGCGGCGTTCTAAATAGTGCTCTGGCGAGCAAAACTCTTTGCTTCTGCCCACCCGACAATGCGCTACCCATGTCGCCGACTAGGCTCTCATAACCCATGGGCATACTCGATATCTCGCTATCAATATTCGCCTTTTTTGCAGCATCAACGATCTGATCAATTGAAGCGTCCTTGTCAAAAAAAGAGATGTTTTCTGCGATCGTCCCCGCGAATAAATTGTCGTCCTGAAGAACGGCCGACATAATTTTTCTGACACGTTGCACACTATCGCCATCCATTTTTTGACCACCAATCTCAATATGCCCCTCGGAGGGAACGTCGAGACCGAGTAGAAGCTTAAGCAAGGTGGACTTTCCGCAACCACTTCTGCCCACGATCGCCACGGATTCGCCGGAATCAATCCTAAGATTCAAGCCCCTCAAGATCCATGGGTCACTTTGAGAGTAGCGAAATCCAACATTAACAAGCCGAATGGAATCGTCACGAAGGGTCTCGCCCGAATATGGCTTCGGCAACGGAAGCGGTTCCTCGAGCGCGATATCGGAAAGTCGCTCGAGATGCATCTTTACCAATTGGAGCTCGTTGATTTTGTCGATGAATGCCGTTGACTTAGTCGTGAACTGATCAGCGAAGGTTACAGATGCAACTAGCATACCAACTGTGAACTGCCCGGAAACCACCAGGCTTGCGCCATAAGCCAAAAGGCCAACTTTCTGAATTCCAAAAATCCCAACATTTATACCTGATGACGTTTCATTGATGCGTTGTGCCTCCATTGACCGCCTACAAGCCTCTGTCGCTGCATCTGATAGACGGCTTCTCCGTAACGGCTCAATACCGGCCAGCCTGATCGAATTAATTCCACGAATTGACTCTATGATCTCCGACTGCTGCCTAGCCATATAAACCATATTCTGCTCGTTAGCTTCCCATAGCTTTCGAAACATGGCGCGCCTGATTAAAAAGTAGGCAGTGAGCACAACCAGGGCGATTCCTGCAAAAGCAGGACTGTAATAGACAAGAATTCCTAAAGCCAACAGCCCGAACGCACTATCCAACACAGCAGAGACAAAGGCAGATGAAAGCGTGCTCTGAATCGCGTATATGGAAGAGAACCTAGTAAGGATGTCGCCAGCGGAACGCTTTTCAAAGAATGATATTGGGAGCCTTAGCAAGTGTGAAAACAGCTGAGTAACCCACTGTGAATTGAGTGCAGAACCGAGCCAGCCAACCAGCCAACCCCGTGCGATCGTTAGGAGAGAGTGCAATAATGTCGCCATCGCGAACGCTATTGCCGCGACCATCAATAGTCGGCTGTCACCTGTGGGAATGATGCTATCAATAGTCCACTGAAGCTGAAACGGGATAGCGAGCGCGATTAATTCGACACCAAATGCGAGCAGGAATAAATGCGCGGCGCTTTTAATAAGCCCGTGTATTCGACCAGTGAGAGACCGCAGACCGATTCGCCTACGTTCCTGGATGGGGCTGAAGTCCGCGTCCGGAGTCAAATCCAGAATAACACCAGTGAAACTCATGCTCACTTCTTCATAGCTCAATCGAAGGCGGCCACGCGCTGGGTCGTTAATTGTTACACCTTTCTTGTCTGCACGCTCTATCACCACAAAGTGATTCATGTTCCAGTGCGCAATGCATGGGAAATTGGAGCAAGGGAGATACTCCGGGCTCGCCCTAAGCGCTTTACTCGAAAATCCTAGCTGTGAACAAATAGAAATTATGTGCGACAGCCCTACCCCGCGAATTGAGCCACCAAAGCGTCGACGTAAGGATGCAAGATCGACGTCATGTCCGTGGTAATTGGCAATCATTGCCACACATGCAAGGCCGCACTCTGCGCTTTCAGTTTGCAGATAAAGCGGCAGCTTCCTTCTTGAAACCCATGATTGAGATGCCACGCTAGACACCAGATCAACCCTCAATTGATGTTGAAGAGTGTGCGGACAATGCTTTTTGGCTTGGAAGCGATCCGCACAGAAACGACAGCACCTGGCTTCAATCCAGAAATTTGGTGCTGACTCCTCGCTCCATCTGGAGCAAGGGACACCCTGTAATGTGGCGCTTCGACTTCAAGCCCGCGCATGTCCCTAATTTGATTAGCGGAGTAAGGGCTGCTTGATGTATTGGCTACCGTCACGGGGATGATATGCGATTGCCCAAAGCTTCGTTTGATCACGATGCTTGCTCGCTGACCATCAACGGGAAAATCATTGACGCTTGCCGGGATCCATGCCTCCACTATCAGTGGGCTCTCATCATCAACTATGGACATTAGTGGTGGAGAACTCGGATCCACGAACTGCCCAGCCAGCACGTTCGTCGTCGAAACTCGGCCTTTAACAGGTGAGCGGATGAGCGCTCCACGAGCGATATCATTATCAATGATGGAGTTCTTCACGTCGGCCAACGCTTGAACAAGCTGTGATCTTTCTTGCGCTGCGGTTGACTCTACGCGACCTCGCTCTGCCAACAGCGCCGAGAGTTCTTGCTCTTGTTGAAGCAGCTGATCCTTCGCATCGGCCGCCTGGCTGACCAACTGCAAGGCCGTATCGTATTGCTGCTCAATCTGATAACGACTGAGAGCCTGAGTTCCGGCACTGCGCCAAGATTCGTAAAGCTTCATTGCGGCATCAGTTCTCTGCTCTTGAATCCGTAACCTGTCGCGAAGTCTACGTATCCGCTCTTGGGCGATGTGAATTCTCTTATCTGCGTTCTCTGAAGTGGAGACAGTGGAGATTGGCAAGAGCTCAAGCGCCCTCTCAATCGACCTGCGCTTCTCCCGAAGTGCTGTCTCCATCTCAGCTTCACTAGAACCGCCCAGACTCGTCCGGTGAAGCTCTATCTCAGCCAAAGGCGTTCCAGCTTCCACTGCGGCCCCCTCCTTCACCAAGAGCCTTCTCACAAAGCCCGACGATGGCGATTTGATAGAAATAATTCCAGTGGTTGGCACCACAACTCCCTGGGCGGGAAGCTGCCTTGAATATGAGCCGACTAGGAGCAGACCCAATAGAGTCACGCAGACTGCTACGGACGATAAGGACACGATCCAAGTGCCCACGGGAGGCGTCAAGTTGATTACTTCTGAATGGCTCTGTCGAGCGTATGCCTCTTTGCGAAACAGGCTTCCAGTCACTGTATCCATCGCTGCGTTGATGCCTAGCATCCTTGTCGAGGAGGATTCTTATCACACACGCTGGAGAGCCTGCAACCCCATTCGTCACGACCCAAACTGTCGGCAGTTAACTAGTTCTGCCCATGAACGCGACTGGAATCTCAAAATGAGAAATCTTATTTCTCCCGACCAAGAGTGCCTAGCCATGCCATTACGCCCGCGGCCTAACGAGATTATGCGGCTCTACGTGCTCAGTCCGTCAAGCCAAACACTCAACGCCGGCCAGGGGGGGGGGTGACACTAAGCGGACTCGACTGGTACTCATGAAGTGCCGGATCATTCGATGCGGCTTAATCACATGCAAAGGAATAAGGAAATTATCATGCTGAACAAAGTGATCACTAAGGAATTGTCGCGCGAATTCGCGCCGCCACGCGAGCTGTCTCAAGACGAACTTAATGCAGTGAGTGGTGGCGAAACCAGCGGCGAGGTGACCTACACCCACACCTTCGGCGTGGTAGTGACGGTCGAGGTCTCTAACGGCAAGTAATCGCCATGGGCACTGCGTGGAAACACGCAGTGCCTTTCTTCATGGAGTGAAGTTATGATTACAGTTGTTTCATCGTTTCTGGACCTTCATGCCGCAGCGATTGTCTGGTCCCTAAGCGAGGCAGGAGTTGCTGCCGAGCTAGTTGAGACGTTTTTCGGAATTGATCAGGAAGGTGCAGGTTTTACTATTCACTCCCACGCTTTTGATGAAAATCAACAATGTGTCAGCGTCGATCTCGGCCGCTCGTTCAGTGAGCAGCAGCTGCTATATTTCCGTGGCGATTACACCCCGCGAGTGGATATGATTGAGGAGGAAGAAGACTTCCTGTTCGTCCGGCGCGAAAAGACAGTTCACCAGAACTGGCTTTTACAACTATCGGTGGATGCGGGAAATCAGACTTTTGTTAACTCACCATGCTCAGCAATTCGAGCAGACAACAAGATGCTTCAATTGAAAGCTGCGAACGAAGTTGGCCTTTCCCCGCCGACAAGTTACTTTGGCTCGAGCATCGATCGTGTGAAAGAAATTTTTGGTAGCACAGCCAGCCTCGTAATCAAGCCTTTCGAGCCATTCACTTGGCGTTATGCTGATGGACGTACCAGATGTGCCTTCGCTTCAAGAGCTAGCCGGAGTTTGCTAGATAGCTATGAGGCGGGCACAGTTCTGGCAGCGCCAGCTATCTTTCAGGAAGAAATTTCCAAAAATTTTGACATTCGCGCATTTGTCTTTGGCAAACAGATTCATGCCTTCAAAATCTATCAGACGTCAGGTCGTCTAGACTCGAGAGAAGATTTGACTGACAGAAGTATAACTACCATTAGCAAGATCGACCTTCCAGTAGAGGTGCAAGAGAAGGTAGGTCTTTTGATGTCGAGGATGGGTGTCGAAGTTGCCTGCATGGACCTGGTTCCAGATAAGAATGGCGTGTATCACTTCTTGGATTTAAATCCTTCTGGCAACTGGTTGTTCCTAGAAACCAATGTCCCAGATTCTAATATTCTTTCAAAATTCTGCTCATACCTTGCAAGTAAGGCCGGCACTCTTCTTCTACAGACGCCTCCAAGCTACGCAGACTACAAGGCTTCCGCTGCTTTTGCAGAGATGCAGGATCGTATAAGTTCGCTAGGAGCAAAGTTCTCGACTAGACAACGAAATGATCAATGGGTCGAACATTCATGAAACCACGAGTGGCATCTCTAGTTCTTATTGCTATGGGTTTAGGAGCCGGGGCTGTGACCGCATCGAACTTAGCAAATGAGTCTCGTGAGGTCGCAGGCCATCCAGCCGACAAACCGTCATCAGCTGAGATCGCACAGCAATTGATTGCTCTCGGCGAAGAAGATCAGCGTGATCGCAAGAAGGCCATGACCCCTGGATTCGATGAAGCGCGACTTGCAGAGGCAGACCGGCGCCGAGAGGCAGCCTGGCTTGAGATCACATCTGGGAGGCTACTGGGCGTGAACGAAGTTGGCGCAGGCGCGGTGTCCGCGCAATTTTTAATCCTCCAACACTCTGGTGACCGCACGCTGCAAGCGGAAATGGCCCGCCAGATGCAAGAGCTTGTTGACAAGGGAGACTTTCCCAAGGATGCCTTCGCGACATTCACTGATCGCCAGTTGGTCTACGATGGAAAGCCTCAACGCTTTGGCACCCAAGCGAACGAATATTTTGAGTTGTATCCAATTGAAGACGAAAGCAACGTGGACAAGCGGCGTGAATCCATGGGATTGCCCCCTATAGCTGAGTTGCGCGCAAAGCTGCAGCAAGTTAAGAAGGCCGTGGCGTCTGGTAAGGGGCTGGGTGAATAGTGTCGATTCGACGTCCCCCCAATTTTGAGTAGCGCCTCAGTTTGGAGTCCAATTCCCTACCCCGAGGAGATT